>JBBFLP010000155.1:2897-7979 GCA_037478975.1 Armatimonadota bacterium | reverse complement strand
GTGGTGTCCGCCTCGCATGCGCAGATCATCTTCGGTCCGAACCTTCTGCAGAACAACTCGTTCGAGGAAGACACGTTCGGAATCCCCAACTATGTTCCCGGATGGGATCTGGTGCCCGTGCCCGGTGGCGGCGTGGACTTCCCGGGCGGTGGCGAGCAGAAAGACGGAGCCAAGGCATTCCGGTTCATTACGGGATTCTTCTCGGATGACCGGCCGGACGGGTCTCTCTCTCAGACCATCTCACTGGCGCCGGACTTCTACTACTTCAACTTCTCCGGCTGGGTGAAGCGGTATGTTCTGGGCGACGGCTTCGTCCTGAAGCCCGATGCGGGCTTCGTGACGGTGCAGTTGAAGGCCGACGGGAACAACGTGATGTCGTGGACCTACAAGTCGGACGACAAGTGGAACTTCTTCTGGTTCGTCACCCCGCAGCAGGTTCAGGTGCAGAACAATGTGACCGTGAACATCCTGTGGGGCACGAAGCCGGGCGAGGGAGTCAAGACGTTCGACGTGGTCCTGGCGGATGGCTTCGGCCTGCAGGCTGCGAAGGTGATCCCCGAGCCTGCGTCTCTGCTTGCGCTGGGAGCCGGAATCGCGACCCTGGTGGCACGCCGCCGCCGGATCTGAGGGTGTGACGGTCCCGGGAAGGGAGTATCACCGCAGTCTCACAGACTGATGATTTGAGGAGCGCCCTGATGGACGCTCCTTTTTTTCTTCAGGCAACCGTGAGAGCGCCGGAGTAAGAGCCGCGCTGAAAGAGGGCCGCCCGGCAGCCTGCGCAACTTGCCGTGCGGTCCGTTCGTCAGGGCAGATCCCGCCGCCTGCGCGGGATGCTGCCAACAGCAAAAGGAAGAAAGGAAGGCAGAACAGATGAAGCTGCTGAGGCTGGCTTTTCTGGCCATTCTGGCGGCGGCCGCGACATCCGTTGCCGCACAGAACCTGGTGACGAATGGAGACTTCGAGGGCGGATGGGGTCCGCCCCAGGCTCCCTGTGAAGGTCTGGTGGGGAACACATCCTACAGCTGCTGCGTGGCCAGCGGCTGGAAGGCGTGGTCAGTCCAGCTGGACCCGATGGGAGGATCCCCCATCCCCGGACATCCCACATTCACGGAGATGCCGGGCGGGAACTGCACTGCTGATCCGGGCAACAACTACCAGAGGATAGCTGGTGGGGAGAAATGCCCGGGGGGCCAGTGCGGAGGCTACAACTGCCGGGGCGGGATCGTTCAGGCCATTCCCACACAGCCGGGTATGGAATACGATCTGGACCTGATCGTGAAGTTCCTGAGCACCCGTGGCGACAACCCGTTCCCGAAGCAGTCCTACTGGTACATCGGCATTGACACCACCGGCCAGACGGACAATCCGCTGGCACCCACCGTGTCCTGGACTCCGGAGTACCCGGTGCCTCAGGGCGGGTACGCAACCCTGCTTCCGTGGGAAGGGGTGTGGAACAAGCACCATCGCCGCTTCACGGCCACGGGAACGCAGACCAGCATCTGGTTCATGCTGCTGGTCCCCGAGGACGGCCGGGGGTACCTGGACCTGGACAACATCACGGTCACTGCGGCCACTCAGCCGTTGATCAACATCACCGCCGGGCCCACTTACACCCGTCTGGGAGACCGCAGCTACCGGATCGAGTGGACAACGGACGTTCCGTCTGATTCCCGCGTGGAGTACGGCAAGGCCGCGCCGAACTCGGATGAGGGCCTCTTCTATGAAACCTCCAAGTACGATGGGACTCTGACGACCAACCACAGTGTGGTGGTGAACGGGCTGGACATTGATTCGAAGTACCACTTTAGAGCGGTCAGCGCCGCACCCGGATACAAGACCGCCTATTCGTTCGATGACACCTTCGTGACTCCCGGCCCGGCGCAACCGCTCTTCAAGAACGGCGGGTTCGAGGACGTGGATGCGGAGGGCAACCATACTTTGTACCCGTGGATCACGTTCGGGAACATCGGACAGGGACTGGTGGGACCGTATCCCAAGACAGGCCCGACCGGATGGTTCTTCGACTTCCGGGCCAACGAAGGCAGCTATTTCTTCGGATTCGGGACCAACTACGGTCTGGTGGACGGAGGAGCGTATCAGCGCCTGCAGGCAGTCCCCGGCGGGAACTACACGGTGGACTTCGACTACCGCACCCAGAACTGGGACTTCGACGTGATGACTCCGCCCATTGGACGGGCAAGCTATGACGACATCCAGGTCTGGGTGGGCATAGATCCTACCGGCGGAGTGGACTGGCGCTCACCCGACGTGGTGTGGGCTCAGCGTTGGACGACCGGCTATGACTTCATCAGCCGGCCGCCCGTGCCCGGGCAGTGGTCCCCCCCGGCGCTCCCGCTGGGAACGGTCTCGGCGACAGCGCAGGGCGATCGCATCACCATCTTTATCCGCTACTTCAACAAGTGGCCCTGGGTGTGGAGCATCGCCGCCGTGGACAACCTGCGCCTGAGCGGGCCGCCGCTGCCTCCCACTCAGGTGCAGACCATCGGCCAGGCGCGGGAGCTGGGCCAGTTCGCATACGTGGAGACGGTCAACCCGTGCGTGGTCACGCTGGTTCCCATTGATGAAACCGGATTCTTCTACATGCAGGATCTGGACGGGACCGCCGGCATCCGCGTGAACGCAACTGATCCCGTGAGTGTGGGAGAGCTGGTGAAGGTCCGGGGGACTGTTGACGTGAACGCGAAGGGCGAGCTGGTCATCCGGGACGCAACCGTGATGCTGGTGAGCGGCTCGGCCCAGCCGAAAGTGCGCACCGTGAAGAACCGTGACGCCGGAGGCAAAGGCTATGTGGGCCAGCCGAACGGTCTCTCAAATCAGGGATTGCTGATGAGGGTGTTCGGAAAGGTCACATACGTCAACTACTTCGACGGCTACTTCCTGCTGGACGATGGCTCCGGGGTGGAGTCCGGAGAAACCGGGATAGACCCGAACACCGGGCAGCCGTACCGGGGCATCCGCGTGACGAACATCGGAGGGGCATTCCCGCTGCCCGGCGGATACTATGCCGCCCGCGGAGTGGTCACCTCGGACATCGTGAACGGGAAGAAGATCCGGGTGCTGCGCAGCCGTGACGGATCCTTCGGGGACGACATCGTGCCGCTGGCGCCGTGACCTTCTTCTGAGGAACACCCTCTCTTCGGGACAATGCAGTCCGGGCCGGGGCGATCGTCCCGGCCCGGAGTTTTTGAGGAAAAACTTCGCGGGAGGGCGGAAAACCGTTTACAGGGGCTGGCCTTTATGGTATAAGCAGGGTAATCACAGACCCTACATCGCACGACGGCCTCCCGTTTCTGTCCGTAGATTGCTCATCCTTCTGCGTAACGATCGGAACCCCGTTTCAGCTTCAGCGAGTATTCCTGCAGCTCAGTGCGCTTGAGAGGACTCTGTGAGAGTGTAGAGATCGCGCAGACGTCAGCCCGAAGAGGCGGCGGCTGCGCCAGGTGCGGGACCGGTGATTCCCGAAAGATCGAAGAAGGACAGGCAATTGGCGACCAAGTCCCTGTATGTGGGCAACATGCCCTACAACACAACCGAGACCGAGCTGCGCGAGCTGTTTGAGCCCCACGGGCCGATCGAGAGCATCCGCGTCATCCAGGACAAGGGCTTTGCCTTCGTGGACCTGCCGGCGGAGAATGCCGCCGCGGCCATCGAGGCGACCAACGGCGTGGAGCTGGGCGGACGCCCGCTGACCGTGAACGAGGCACGCCCTCGTCCGCCTAGGACAGGCGGTGGCGGAGGCGGCGGCCGCGGCTTTGGCGGCGGTGGCGGATACGGCGGTGGACGCGGCGGTGGAGGCCGTAACCGCTGGTAATGCCGTAAAAGCCCAGTGTGAACTGAGAAGTGCCCGGAGGCCGTGGCCTCCGGGCACTTTCACCTTCAAAGCTGCCAACGGCAATCACCAGTCCAGAACCGTTTCTCCCCCTGACTCCAACGTCAGCCTGACGACGGCGTTGCCCTTCTCCATCTCAAGAAGCCTTCCGCCGCTGACACTGGGCGTCTCTCCCACCAGGCGCGCCGGTATCAGAACGTCTTTCGGTTGAGAATCCGCTGCCTCCCTCAGGATGCTCACTCTTCGCAGTCTTCCTCCTGAAAGCTCAGCCTCCACGAGGGCCGGACCAGCCGCAAGCAGCCGGAACCGGACTTCGGACCAGTCCGCGGGAATGGCCGGGAAGAGGCGGATATGATCATCCCAGCTTCCTAGCAGCATTTCGCTCACAGCCTGAACGAACGCGCCGGCGGTGGTGTTGAACCAGACCGAGCCCCCTACCCCGTCGTCGCCCATACATTCGTTTACTCCGCCGAATGTTTGCGCGGAGTGGGTGGCCTTCTCGATGGCAGCCCCGGCCCGCTCACCATCGCCCATCCGGGCCAGAGCGATGACCATCCATGCGGTGTTCCAAGTCCAGCTGCTGTTGGCGTCGGACGTTGGGCCCCAGTTGAACTTCGTCCGGCAGCGGTCGTGATAGCTCAGGACGCTTTTGACGGCCACGGGATCGTATGGATGCACTACTTCGAACGGGAAAACCGGCTGCACCGCGGCAAGCGCCTCGTGCTCCGCTCCGGGGGACGGAACGAAACGTCCGTCCCGCACCGGGAGGCAACGGGTGAGTCTCTCCTCCCACCTGGCCCACTCGACCTGCAGGTCCGGATCCACACCCAGGATGCGGCTAGCCGCCAGAGCCCAGCGCACACTGGCAAGCGCGCCCGCCATCGTCCCGAGCGCTCCGCGCACTGGCAGACGGGATTCGTCCAGATCCACGCAGGGTACCGTGGTGACCGCTCCCGAAGAATCCTCAACCAGAGCCCAGTGCCGGAAGAACTCCGCGCAGTCGCGGATGACCGGATAGCAGACGTCCCGCAGCCTCTGCAAACAACCGGTATGCCGCCAGTCCTGCCAGGCGACTGCCGCGATAGACGCCATATGCCAGATCTCGTAAAACACCGTGTGGCAGAGAGGCAGTCCCTCGCGGCCGTCCTCGATGGATTCCCACGCATAGCGCGCCCCTCGTCCGCCCGTTCGGGCGCGGGCGACATCCAGCGTGGCGCGGCGGAAGTCCGCGA
>JBBFLP010000155.1:0-2797 GCA_037478975.1 Armatimonadota bacterium | reverse complement strand
CGTCCGCCCGTTCGGGCGCGGGCGACATCCAGCGTGGCGCGGCGGAAGTCCGCGATGCGGCAGGCGCGGTCCGGAAGATTCATAGAGAACAGCGCGCGCTGCGGGAAGAGCTCGTCGTGGAACAGCCGCATCTCCCACTGGCTGGCGCTGTAGCCCGGCGGCACGCTCCAGCGGGTTGCCGCCCCGGCCAGCATCATCCGGCAGGTCTCCCAGACGTCCTGCACTCTGGCAGCGGAGGCGGGAAGCTCAATGAAAGCCCGGCCGCAGACCTCCTGCCACAGACGCTCCTGATGCTCCATCAACCCCTGCGCGCCCAGGGAACAGCTCCAGCGAGGAAGCTCCTCCGCCCGCTCCTGCCAGTCTTCATCCAGATCATCCTGCAGCATCAGGATCGCGCAGACCATCTCGCCATCGCGCGCGGGGATATGAAGGGTGGAAGAGTTCCCGTTACGCTCCACACGCGCTCCTGAGGTCAATGTGAACAACGCGAGGCAGCCATGGAACTCGCGGATTCCGTCCAGGACGTAGTCTGCCCGGATGCCGGGACAACCTCCTCGCATCTCGCCGTAGGACGGCCGGACGCGGCGGGGAAGCTGGAGGGGATCGTCCTCCCGGCCCCAGACATGACGAACCGTGAGGATGGCGTCCGAACCCTGAATGCGCTTTGTCAAAACGATCAGATTCCGGTCCAGCAGCACGAACGTGGCGGTCTCCACCCGGCAGTCAGGATAACGCTCCTCCGTAAGGACCATGCCTCGCCGGACATGGAGCGTCTGCCTCCAGGAAGAACGCATCTTCCGCTGCAGCACAACTTTCCCCACGTGAACCTCAGCCTCAAGGTATCCGAACGGGAAAAGCGGGTAGAGTGGCCCGTCCATCCGCCGCCCCGGCATCCAGATGCGAGGCTTCGGCCCGACCCGTCCCCTGTACGGCTCCGGTAGCTCCCGGCACTGGGCTCCGGTCTCATCCAGCATCATCATGACGTCGCCGTTCCCTGCGACAGGCGGGACGTAGGCCGCAGGCGGCAAGCCGGCGGATTCGATGGTGTGCAGCATTCCTGTAAGCCTCCGCGGGCCAGCTGTGGCAGAATAACCGTGGGCCGGCCTCTCCGCCCGCTTCGAAGGGGCTAGAGCCTTTCCCTGCCGGCCGGTCTCAAGGGGCGGCAAACAGTGGCCGAAGATGCTCATGGGAACCGCCGGAGAAGCAGGCCCCGTAGACTCTTGCGGACTCCGGCAGCCCCGGGAGCAAAGACCTGTGGCGATGCTTACGCCGGAGGGCCGGGGTTCAACCTGCCATTGACAGGAGGAGGGGCATCTGTTAGGTTTGAGAAAGAGACGTGAGCTGCCCGCCGCGGGTCTTATTTTCAGTCGAAGAAGACCGGGCCCGCGGGGGTTGACTTGCGTCTGGATGCTGGCGGGAGGTGGTTTCGTCTGCACCCCACGCGCGCGTGAGATGCGCCCGGCGCCCCCGCTTCGCCCGGCAGCCTGGTAACAACAGGCGAGCTCATACTCCCACGGGTCTGGCGCCGGCCGATACCGATCCGCTATGACCCGTTCCGGAGGCGACTGGAAGACGATAAGGCGTAATGGAGCCCGGTCTATACTCAGCTGTTGATACTCCCGTCACGGTCCGTGACGTTCTCGGTGTGGTCTGGCGCCGGCTTTGGGTGATCCTTCTGGTCACCGGAGCGGCGCTGGGCACGGCGGCGTACGTCTCCTTCACCACACCCCCGCGGTGGAGGGCTGAAGCCCAGGTCATTCTGGTGCAGCGGACCCCAGCCGTGCTGCCGGACCAGACGAGCGGCCGCGACCTGCGCGAGACCATCAGCACACAGGTGGCCATGCTGCGCAGCTACGCCATGGCCATCCGCACCATCAACTACCTGAAGAACAAAGCGCTGGAAGGCGCCATCTCCGAAGACGTCCTGCGCGATCTGGATCCGGAGAAGCTGGTCAAGAACCTTGAAGTGGGCTCGCCTGAGGGCACGGATATCGTGCAGATCCGGGTGGTGGCGGACTCCAGGGCCAAGGCGGAGACGCTGGCCAACGCCATCTGCGAGGCTTTCGTGGAGTGGAAGCGCGAAGTGGCGCAGCAGAGTGCGGTGGATACCGTGAACACCCTGGAGGAGCGGGTGGCCACCGCCCGGGCCAGGCTGGTCGAAGCCGAACAAAAGGAGCAGGAGTTCAAGCGCACCCACCGCATGGTTGACGTCAGCGCGGAGACTCAGGCGGCAGTGGAGCAGTATCTGAAGCACGATGCCGAGGTGGTGCAGGCGCAGCAGGAGGTCTCCGTGCAGGAGGCACGTGTGGCGGAGCTGACACGCCGCCTTCAGGCCGCCAACCGGGCCATCGAACAGGGTACGGGGGTGCGGGACGACTCGCTGGTGCTCTCTCTGCAGCAGAGGTTGAACGCTCTTGAAATGGAGCGGGCCAATGCTGCGCTGCGGATCCGGCCCGGCTACCCCGGAGCGGGCAGCCTGGAAGAGATTGACGCGCAGATCGCGGATGTGAAGAAACGTCTGGCGGCGGCGCTGCAGGGCACTCTGGACAATAAGAGGCCATCGCTGGAAGGACAGGCCGGACTCAGCCAGGCGCTGACGGCGGCGCAGCTGGATCTGCGGAACGCCCGCGCCCGGCTGGCAGCCGCCACGGCCGCCCGGAACCGCGCCCGCGCCAAGACCGCGGATGTCCCGGACACCAGTCTGGAGTATGCCCGCCTCGCCCGCGAAACAGAGCTGGCAAAGACGCTCTACACCACTCTGCAGCGCAACCTGAGCGCCGCCCGGCTGGATAAGGAC
>JBBFLP010000154.1:0-8096 GCA_037478975.1 Armatimonadota bacterium | reverse complement strand
GATGCTCCCCCGGGATCGAAGACTGAGGGCTAGAGCCCGTTTCAAGGCCGTGCAGTCGCGCGGCCGCAAGTTCACAGGGAGGTACGTCATCGCTCGCGCGCTGCAGTCCCGGCCGGATTTCCCGGCGCGGATCGGGTTCTCCGTTTCCGAGAAGGTCGGCAGGGCGGTGGTGCGCAACAGGGTCAAGCGGAGGCTGCGCGAGGCTGCCCGGTTGTATCTGCCGTTGGTGGCGCCGGGATGGGATGTGGCTGTAACCGCCCGTCCGTCCGCCGTGGAGGCGCCTTTCGACGGATTGTGCCAGGATGTTTTGCAGGCACTGCGCGCCCTGTGTAGTGAGACTGAGCAGGGCCGGGATCACAGATGCTTGAAGGGATCCTGAGAGCGCCGGCAGCTTTCGTGGTGTGGTTGATCCGGCAGGTCTACCAGCGGACAGCGGCCATCCGGCCCCGCGCGTGCCGCTTCTATCCCAGCTGTTCGGAATATACCGCGCAGGCCATCGAGAAATACGGTCTGCTGAAAGGCTGCTGGATGGGGGCGCGGCGCCTTGTCCGTTGCCATCCATTTCATCCGGGCGGCTACGATCCTGTCCGGTAGCCTGTTGCGCGCGGCGCGCAGCGTCGGGGCGTCCGGCGGCCGGCCGATGTGCGGGAGCACGCTGGAGGCTGGCAGAGCCGCAGGGTTTTTCAAGGAGTTTGCTCATTGTCCAGATTGCGCACCTGTCTGACCGGTGCGATTGCGATTGCGCTTGTCATCTCACTCTCGGCCGCCCGGTGCGCGGCCCAGGCTGAAGGCTCTCTGAAAGAGCAACTCACCCGTGTGGAAGCCGCCATCGAGAAGCTTCCCCGGGTGCCCGTCGAGAAGCGGAAAGACGAGATCAAGTCCCTCAACCGGCAGCTCAAGGAGCTGTCGAAAGCTAAGCCTGCCGGCGCTGATGCCAACCATCTCGCGTATCTTGAAGCCAGGCTGCTGGAGAACAGCAGCGTCAACCCGCTGGACAATACCAACTACACCGCCGCCAGCCGGTACAGGAAGCTGATCGCGAGGGGTGGCCCGGGGTCTCTGGATGGGAACCCGCCCGGCGGCCGGTGGCCGGACCCTTACATCGAGAAGGCCTACCGCAACTACCTGGCGCTTACGGAAAAGATTGACAGGGCCAACCAGTCCAAGACGGTCTACAAGGTAGTTGACTACCTGGTCAGGGTGACCGGGTCGAACGAGAACTACAGCTACTGGCTGGCCATTGTCATTATCACGGTCGTCATCAAGCTGCTGACCACGCCTCTTTCCCACCTTCAGTTCGAGTCTATGCGGAATCTGCAGCGCCTGCAGCCGCGGTTGGAGAAGCTGAAGAGAGAACTGGGCGACGACCCGCGGGAGTTTCAGCGGCAGCAGTGGCAGCTGATGAAGGACCACAGCGCGAGCCCCCACTGGGGGTGTCTGGCTCTGCTGGTGCAGATGCCGTTCCTGTTGTTGATCTACCAGACGATCCGGGCATACGAGTTCCAGTTCGCCAGAGGCGACTTCCTCTGGATCGGCAGCCGCCTTGCGGAGAGGTTCGACTTCATCGCGCCCAGCCTGGCGGACCCGGACTGGCCCCTGCTTCTGCTTTACGGCTTCAGTATGTATCTATCCACCCGAATGAGCGCGCCGGCGGTGGACAAGCAACAGGCCGAACAGCAGAAGCTGATGTCCATAATGATGCCCGCCATGTTCGTCCTGATCTTCAACTACTTCCCGTCCGCGTTCATCCTTTACTGGCTTGTGCTGAACGTCCTGACCACCACGCAGCAGTATTTCATGCTGCAGAAACCTGTGCCCGCTCTGGCGCTGGAGGACGACGAGGAGGACCTGACGCCCGCGCCCGCAACGGCGGCAGCATCGCGAGGGCCCTCTCCCCGCAAGCGGAAGTAAGCAGACGCGGCGGCTGAGGCATCCGGGCGGCGGGAGCGCAAAGACGCCGGGCCGCGGATGCCGGGAGACACACTGGAGACGTTTATACACAGATGCGAAGCGTAGAAGCGACCGGAAAGACCGTCGAGGAGGCCAAGCGAAAGGCGGCAAGCCAGCTTGGCGTCCCTGAAGCGGATCTGGAATTTGAAGTGCTGGATGTGGGGAGCCGGGGAGTCCTCGGCTTCATCGGCGGCACCCCGGCCAGGGTGCGCGCCACCTACTATGAGACCCGGCGGCACAGACTTGAGTCTCCGCACGGAGCCGGCCGTATCGCCGGTTTTGTGGAAGAGACGGAAGAAGAGGCGCAGCCACGCCGCAGAGGCAGACGCCGCGGCGGGACGCGCTCTCGCGACGCAGCGCAGCAAACACGCGCTAAGGAGCAGAAGCAGCGGCCCGGCGGACAGCGCAAGGCTGAACCGCAGGCTGCTCCCCAGGGAAATGGCCAGCGGACTGCGGCCGAGCAGCCGGAGGCTAAGGAGGCTGCCGCAGGCGGCACCGAGGCGCAGGCGAAGTCCAGACGGCGTCCGCGCGGCCGTGGTGGCCGCACGGCCCGGCCCGTGACGGCGCCTGCAGTGGAGGCCGGAGAGGCTTCAGCGAAGAGTCAGGAGAAACCCACAGTGCAGACGAAGATGGAAGCCCCGGCCATGGAGGTGCGGGCGCAGCAGGCGCTGGAGGTGGTCCAGCGGATTCTGGATGCGGCGGCGCTCAACTGCTCCGCGAAGATCTCGGAGATCGCCGACGATGGCTTCCAGATAGACATCGAAGGCGAGAATGCGGCCGTTCTCGTTGGCCGCCAGGGTCAGGTGCTGGACGCCCTTCAGTTCCTGGTTGGCGTCACGGTCAACCGGCAGTATGAGGGCAAAGCACGCGTGACGCTGGAGGCTGCCGGGTTCCGCCAGAAACATCGCGACACGCTCATACGCACTGCGCTGGAGCTGGCCGAGCAGGTGGCGGAACACAACCAGGAAGCGGAACTGGAGCCCCTCCCTCCGCGAGACCGTCTCATCATCCACAATGCGTTGAAAGATCATCCGAAGGTCTACACTTACAGCGAGGGTGAGGGCGACCAGCGGCACGTCGTCATCTCTCCAAAGACGGGTGACGAGCAGGGCTGAAGGCCCGCCTCGTCCCCGCCGGATCTTGACCGGGGAGGTAACCCGGTGACCGGCGTTTTCACGGACAGCATTGCGGCGGTGGCCACCGCTCCGGGAGTGGGGGCCATCGCCGTTGTCCGCATCAGTGGGCCGCAGGCTCTGCAGATCGCCGCGCGTCTCTCCGGACGTCCTCCCGGGCGGTTCGCTCCGCGGCGCGCAACGCTCGCTCCTGTCCTCTCTGCCGCCGGCGAACGGCTGGACGAGGCGCTGTACACGTATTTCGCTGCTCCTGCCAGCTATACAGGTGAAGATGTCGTCGAGATCTCCTGCCACGGCGGCGTCGCCACCGTCCGGGAGGTGCTGCAGGCCGCTCTGAGCGCCGGGGCCAGATCGGCGGGCCCGGGCGAGTTCACCCGGCGCGCCTTCCTGAACGGAAAGCTGGACCTCGCGCAGGCGGAGGCCGTGAACCAGCTCATCCGTGCCAGAACCCGCACTCAGCTGATCGCGGCCCGACACACCCTCAGCGGAGCGCTTTCCCGGCGTCTGGAGGAGATCTGGGAGCAACTGACCGCCATCTCGGCCGCCATCGAGGCTTCCATTGACTTTCCGGAGGACGTGGACGAGCCGGACCGCAGTGAGCTGGCTGCCGCTCTGGACAGGCTCTACCAGTCAGTTGAACAGGTCCTGGAACTGGCCCGCCGTGGAAGGTTGCTTTCTCAGGGAGTGCGGCTGGCCATCGTGGGGCGACCCAACGTCGGCAAGTCCAGCCTCCTGAATCTTCTGGCGGGGCGGCCCCGCGCCATTGTCAGCGATATTCCCGGCACCACGCGAGACTTCCTGGAGGAGACCGTGGAGATCGGCGGATTGCCTGTGCTGGCCATAGACACCGCCGGTATCCGGGAGACGGGAGATCCTGTGGAACAGGAGGGCACGCGAAGGGCTCTTGAGGCGCTGGAGCAGGCCGACATCGGACTTGTGGTGCTGGACGCCACGCAGGGAGTCGCACCGGGCGATCTGGAGGTGCTTCAGGCGGCCGGGGAGCGGGCCGTCGCGGTGTGGAACAAGATGGACCTGGTTTCTGTTGTTCCGGATGCCGGAGATCTGACCGCGAATGCCGTCGCCATCTCCGCTCTGACGGGTCAGGGACTGGAAGGCCTGCAGCAGGCCATCCTCTCTCGCCTTGGAGCGGGGGCGGGCTATTTCGAGGAGGCGCTTTCAGCCAGCGCGCATCAGGTCAGTCTGCTGGAGGAGGCAGGGAAGGCATTGGCGGGCGCTGTCGCGTCCGTACAGTCCCCCCACGCGCTGGACCTGGCCGCCGTGCAGATCCAGACTGCGCGGTCCAGGATCGGGGAGCTTCTTGGAAAGGATGTCACGGAGAGTCTGCTGGATGCCATCTTTGGAGCATTCTGCATCGGGAAGTAAAGCGGACCGTTCAGGAGGGAGGAAGCACCGTCCGTGAAGCGCGTCATCCACTGGTTCCGCCGTGACCTGCGCCTGGCAGATAACGCGGCATTGCACGCCGCGCGCTCCGGGGCTGCGCAGGTCATTCCCGTGTTCTGCCTGGATGACCACATCCTTTCCCGCCCTGATGTCGGCGCTCCCCGTGTCTGGTTCTTGCTGGAGAGTCTGCGGGAGATCGAGCGCAAGATCGCGGCTCGCAACGGACGGCTGGTGGTGCTGCGCGGGAAGCCGGAGGAAGAGATCCCCCGCTTCGCCCGGGAGGCGAAGGCGGAGGCCGTGTTCTTCAACAGGGACTACGAACCCTACGCTCGCCGCCGGGATGAGACCGTTTCCGCGCGGTTGGAGGAGTCGGGGATCCAGGCCCGCTGCTTCAGCGATCTTCTCCTTGCCGAGCCGGAAAGCGTGCTGACTGCAGACGGGCGTCCGTACTCCGTTTTCACGCCGTTCTTTCGCGCCTGGATTTCCCTTCCCAAACAGGAGCCGCTGCCAGAGGTGCAGGATTTCGGAGGGCCATTCCCTGCGGCGGGGGGCGGCCTGCCCGATTCCGGTGACATTGGCTTTGCCCTCCCGCCCGACTTCGACCCTTCGGTCTGGAGGCCCGGCGAAGACGCTGCGCGCTGCAGGCTGGATGCATTCCTGGAAACGCGCGCGGCCGCCTACGACCGGCAACGCGACATGCCGGCCGTGGACGGCACCTCCCGGCTGTCACCGTATCTGAAGTTCGGCAATATCTCCATCCGGCAGGTCTATCAAAAGACCGGCGCCTTCGCGAAGTTCGTCTCGGAGCTCGCCTGGCGGGAGTTCTACTTCCACGTGCTGTGGCACTGGCCGGAGGTGGAGCACTCGGCCTGGCAGCCGCAGAAACGCCATCTGGAGTGGGATGATGACCCGGAGCGCCTGGAGGCCTGGAAGAAGGGAATGACCGGCTATCCCATTGTGGATGCCGGGATGCGTCAACTCCTTACGGAAGGCTGGATGCACAACCGGGTCCGGATGATCGTCGCGAGTTTCCTCACCAAAGATCTGCACATCAACTGGCAGGAGGGAGAGCGGCATTTCATGCTGCGTCTGGTGGACGGTGATCTGGCGCCGAACAACGGGGGATGGCAGTGGGCGGCGGGCACGGGGGTGGATCCGCGTCCCATCCGCATCTTCAACCCGTGGCTTCAGAGCCGCCGCTACGACCCCGAAGGCGCCTACATCCGCCGCTGGGTGCCTGAACTGTCCGCCTTGCCGCCGGAACGGATCCACGAACCCCATCTGATGGCAGAGGATGAGCAGCGCCGGTATGGTTGCATCATCGGCCGGGATTACCCGGCCCCCGTGGTGGACCACCACGTAGAGCGTCAGGTGGCGATGGAGCGATACCGGGCCGTTCGTCAGGACACTCAAACCTCTCTCTTCTGACGACGCCAAAAAAGCGCGGGCCGGAAACGGCCCGCGCCCGTGAGTTAGATAGCTTGTGAGCTGACGATTACGCCCGGCGGCGCAGCGCCAGTCCGGCCATTCCGGCCAGGCCGCTCGCCAGAGCCAGAATGCTCGCAGGCTCAGGAACCACCACCAGGTTATCGAATCCTCCCGCGGAGATCACCCAGTCCGCCGACTGAGCGCGGCCCCACTTCAGGAAGATGGTGGCGGTGCTGGCATTGGCGGTGAAGGTGCCGGAGAACTCCTCACGGAACTGGAAGAAGCCCTGTCCCGCAGGCCGCTCCTTCTTTGCGATGACCGTTCCGGGGGCATCCGGGTCGGTGGTGGTGCCATCAGCCACCTTCACTTCCCACCAGGCCGTGTCGTTGGACTGCTGAACGCCGCCCATGAACCCGCCTGTTACCAGATAGGTCGCGCCAGGGGTCACATTGAATGTCTGATAGGCGCCCACGTGGTAGTTGGCATGCCCCGCAATGTCGGTGGCCAGGAAGTAGTTGCCGCTGAACGGGATGCCTGTGCCTGTGAATGTGCTGTAACCGGTCTTGCGATCCAGCATCGGCGGCTGGCTGCCCCAGCCGGGCCACCAGAAGGTCGCGATCGTCCATCCGGGAACCCAGCCCGGAATGCCGAAGTTGTCGTCCTCGAAGTCGCCGTTGACCAGCAGGTTGGCCGAGGCGCTCGTGGCCACCAGCAGTGCGGCAGCCAGAGACAGTGTCACCCAGAGTGCTGTTCGTTTCATGTCGAACCCTCTTCTCCTTCAGGTCTTGACCAGGCGCAGAGAGCGCCCTTTCTCGCAAGCGAGCCTCTTGGCGGGCTCCTCTTGTGCCCAGTGATTTTAGAATAAAACCTTCAGCTTTACCGGTCAAGTCACCAATGGGCACTTCCGGTATTTGAAGGCCAAAAACTGGCAATTGTACGGGGTAATCTGGTCTTTGCACTGGAGGACTGAAGCCCCCGGCGGGGAAAACCCCGCGGGGGCTCAGAATCTATGGGCTTCCTGTGAGGAACGCCTCAGTCCAGATACTCCCAGCCTGTCGTCCATAGATAGCGAATATTGACGCTCCCAGACTTGCGCGCCCCCATCACGCCCGTCACTTTGACGTAGCGACCGGCGTCCGGAACCGGTCCGGGGAACCCGAAGAAGGACGGCGGCCGGCAGCGTATACCCGGGTTGCCGGAACCATCGTTCAGCCCGGACCCGTCGTCCACGTAAAACCCCCCTTCCGCGAAATTCCCGGGCGAGCTCTGAGTCACCTTTCCGAAGAGCGTCACCAGCAGGCCGATGTTGTTCAGCCCCTGCGCGGGCGCGCCGCTCCCGGCATCGTTCACAACCCCGGCCTGCAGACCCAGCTTGCTGCCACCGGACGCCATTCCGCTCATTGTCAGAGGTGCGGGAACCTCCTGGCCGCTCGCGTTCACCGTGACTTCGGTTGCCCGGATCACGATCTCTGCGCCGTCCACCGCCACTTTGCCGGAGATCCTCACGTCATCCCCTGGCGCAACTTCCGATTGCCAGAGAACGCGGATGCCGGATGCGCGGCCCCGGGACTCCACCGCGAACGAAAAAGGCGCCACCTGATCATCGTGGAACTGGGCGGTCACGATGCCGGACGGGATCTCCACCGGCGCTGACGCTGTTGATTGCTTCGCGGCGGCGATAGTAGTCACGGGCGGAAGCAGGGTGGAGATCCAGACATTGTCCATGAACACGGTGCCGGAAGCTACTGTCGGGCCGTTCGGGGCCTCGTCCACAATGCCGACCGCCAGAGCCGTCGGCCTCACGAAATAGCTGGCGATGTCCAGATCCGAAAGCCGGGCGAACCGGTTTTCCTGCTCCGTGAAGCTTGCCTGACGGGTCACCAGCGTCACGCTCTCCGGTTCGATAAGCCCGAAATCAATGCCCACGTGCCGCCAGTGTGTCTTATCCTCGGGGGCCGCGAAGTTGCCTGCTCCCACGGGCAGATATGTGTCCGACCATTGCTCCCATTCGGGGTGCTCTGCGATGCCCACGATCCGGAACGCGAACTTCGTCTGCTTCGGGTCGGTGTAGTTGTAGTTGTGGGGGGCGAAATCAATCCACGCCTCGCCGCCTCCGGTCTTCTCGAAGTACAGCCGGATGCCGAAGCCCAGATTGGTCTGCCAGTTCTTGCTCCACCAGTACTG
>JBBFLP010000153.1:5962-8142 GCA_037478975.1 Armatimonadota bacterium | reverse complement strand
ACCCGGCAAGCGACCTGGTGAAAGCCATCTGGACAAGGCTGAGATCCCGCCCCGGGCTGTGGGGCATTACCAGAGACCAGGTTGCGGCGTTTTTCAGCCGCAGGCCGCCGGGTGACGGCGAAAAGCCCCGGATGGCGGGTTCGTTCTCCGGGGACTGTTCGTCTGTCAACCCGCCCGAGTCTACAGGAGCCCCTCAGGACTTTCCCGGAGGAAGGTTCACACTCCAGGTATTGTTGGAGCAATCAGAGGAGCTTGTGAAAAGCCGCGATCCGGGGATGGTGCTCTATCCCGATGGCAGTCAGGAGACGGTCTCAACGTGGAAAGATGCCGCCTGTGCGGTGGTCAAGTGGGTAGCTGCGGCAAAAGGCCTGCCATCTCTCCCATACTCGGCAGGTAACGAGAAACTCCGATATTTCCTGAATGACCGGCCGCAACACGCCAACCCGGAGGCATTTCACAGGTTCTGCGAGTTGAGCACCCCGGCGGGCTCCGTCTATATGGACGTGGACCGGAGCGCCACCCACCTGGTGCGCTCGATCGTGTCTCTCTGTGACAGGATGGGGGTGGCAGCTGAAACCATTCAGATAGACATCAAGGCCGGGAAGAGACCACTCGCGAAAAGAAAGAATCGTTAGGCGAAAACGGGGACTGCAGTTTGTCCCTGCGCTCCCGTGTGTATGCCGTTCTTGAGGGCGAACCTGCATCGTCTCCCGTGGGACGGCCATCCCCCGGCTAGTACCAAAGACACATTTCCCCTTGCCTGCGCCGCCGCTATACTCAGGAGCGGGGGAAAAGCCTGCGAGAGGCCGCGGCGGTCGCGGCCCGGGCGGAGATGGCGGCCCGCCCGCCCCGGACGGCGTAAAATGGCAGATCACACACGGCGCAACCTGTCGGCGGCGTTCCTGTTGGCCGCGCTCCTCTTCGCGTCTGTCCCCGCCTGCCCCACTCCCGTCTGCCTTACCTGCCACTCCGCTCCCACGATGGGCGAGAAACGCGTCACTCGCGAGAGCCTGGCCGGCTCGCCCCACGCTTCTTTGCAGTGCGTGGACTGCCACACCGGCATCCCGGCGCGGGCTGAGATGCACGCCGTGCCCGCTCCCCCGCCGGATTGCGCCTCCTGTCATCTGCCTCCCGGCCGCAAGGGAGCGCCACTGGCTTCGGAAGTGCATCATGGCCGGAAGGGAGCGGACCCCGCCGCGCTGCCGTCCTGCCAGTCCTGCCACGGCGCTCACGATATGCGCCCGGCCGGCCACCCCCGCTCGAAAGTCAGCCGCCAGAATGTGATGCAGACCTGCGCCGCCTGTCACGGCCCCGGCGCACCTGCCGCCGCCCGCACCGGCGAGCGCAGGGTGCTGGACTACCGCGACAGCGTCCACGGACGTCCCGATCCTGCCCGGCCTGGCCTGTACCCGGCCGTCTGCACGGAATGCCACGGGACGCACAGCATCCTGCCCGCGTCCGACCCCCGGTCCGCCGTCAGCAAGGTCCGCGCGGCGGAGACCTGCGGCGCCTGCCACACCGCCGAGCTGAAGGAATACCGGGACAGCATCCACGCACAGTCGCTGGCGGCCGGCGGCCGCGACGCTCCCTCCTGCGCCGACTGCCACGGGGAGCACGACATCCAGCGCGTTGCCGCTCCGGGTTCGCGTGTTTCCCGGGTCTCCATCGTGGAGACCTGCGCCCGCTGCCATGAGGACAAGACCCTGATAGACCGGTACGGGCTGCCCGCCAACCTGGTGAAGTCCTACCGCAAGAGCTATCACGGCGTGGCGAACCGCTTCGGGGAAGTAGAGGTGGCCAGCTGCAGCAGCTGCCACAATCCCCACCGCATCCTGCCGCAGAGTGATCCGCGCTCGTCCATCCACCCGGACAACCTGCCCGCCACGTGCGGGCAGGAGGGGTGCCATCCCGGCGTGGGGCGGAACGTGGCGCTGGGAAGCGTGCATCTGGATCCGTCTCCCACGCGGGACCGCGCGGTCTACTGGGTGAGCATTCTTTTCGGCATTTTCACCTACGGCACCATTCTGGGCTTGACTTCACTGGTGGTGCTGGACTCTTTCCGGCGCTGGCGCACGCCGAAGGCTCTTCGCCAGCGGGAGGACAGCGCGGATCCTCTGGACCAGGTGAAGGTGCCGCGCTTCACGCGGGTGCAGCTGCTTCAGCATCAGATCCTGCTGACC
>JBBFLP010000153.1:0-5862 GCA_037478975.1 Armatimonadota bacterium | reverse complement strand
TACGAGAAGTTCGACTATATGGCGGTGGGATGGGGCTCCGTGATCATGGGGGTGACCGGGCTCGCCCTCTGGTTCCCGCACATCGCCCTGCAGATCGCTCCGAAATGGGCGCTGGATGTGTGCCATGTGGTGCACAGCGATGAAGCAGTGCTGGCGTTCCTGGCCATCACCATCTGGCACTTCTACCACGTGCACTACAAACCAACCATCTGGCCCATGAACACCACCTGGCTGGACGGGCAGGTGCGGCTGGGAGATCTGAAAGAGGAGCATCGTCTGGAGTACGAGCGCCTGCGCGCTGAACTGGAAGCCGGGGGATTGCCCGCAGTGGAGGAGTCCCCTGAACCCGCCGGGGCCGGCATGCCTGAGGCCGCGCAGGAGTCTGCTGTTGAAGAAGCGGGCGAGCCGGAGGCATCGGAGGAGCCTTCAGCTGTTGCTGCTGAGGAAGAGGCCGCTCAGCCGCCTGCCGCAGAGCAGGAAGAGGTCGAGACGGCCACCCCCGCAGCAGAGGAAGAGAGCCGGGAACAAGAGCCAGACGCGGAGGTTGAAGAGCAGACAGACCCGGGACCCGCGGAGCCGCCTGCGCCGGAGGATGCGCCGGGAGAGGAGGAGCCGCGGTGACCCCCGGCCCGGCCGCCAATACCCGCAAGAGCGTGCGCGTCCGCGTTCTGGCGGCGGTGGTGCTGCTGTTGATAGCCGCGGGCGGCGCGCTGACCTACGCCACGGCGTCTTCCAGCCCCATCGTCTGCACCCGCTGCCACGAGATGCGCGCCCACTACGTGAGCTGGAAGGCATCCCGGCACAGTCAGGTGCCCTGCGAGAAGTGCCATGTCCAGCCCGGGTTCTGGACGATGGTGCGGATGAAGTTCCAGAGTGAGGCGCTCATCACCAAACACGCGCGCGACCCCCGCTCCGGCGAGCTGGTGCGGGCGAATGTCCCGGACGCCAACTGCGTAAAGTGTCATACCCGCATGCCCGATGTGGTGACTCACGGGGGCGTGCAGACTACGCACCGGGGGCACATCGAGCGGGGCATTCCCTGCATCTACTGTCATACGGACGCGGGGCACGCCGCGGAGAAGACCGACGCCAAGGCGGCCATGGCCCGCTGCACGGCATGTCACGACGGGAAGCAGGCGAGCGCCGATTGCGCGGTGTGTCACGTGAAGGAGGTTCCCCAGCCCGCTCCTGCCAGCCACGTTCAGCTTCAGCAGGTGGATCTGGACCAGATGCCGCACCCGGAGGGCTTCCGAAACCAGCACGCGGTGGTCGGCAAGAAACAGGCGGCGCAGTGTGAATCCTGCCACCGGCCCTATTTCTGCGAGTCCTGCCACAGCGGCAAGATACCGGCTTCCCATTCCGCGAAGGACTACCGACGGACCCACGCGGCCGAGGTGGCTGCGGGGCGGACCGACTGCACCCCCTGCCACACGCAGAAGTTCTGTCTGGCGTGCCACGTCACGGCGCAGCCGGAGTCGCACCGGGAGGGGTGGACGAAGGCCCATGGGAAGGCTTCTCTGAAGGCGGACGCCCGCTGCGGCGTGTGCCACCTGAAGAGCTGGTGCGACGAGTGCCACGGCTTGCCGATGCCTCACCCGGCGCGCTATGTACAGACCCACGCCGCCCAGGCTTCAAAGAACCCGAAACTCTGCGACAGGTGCCATAAGCCCTCTTACTGCCAGGCGTGCCACTCGCGCAGCAAGCCGCGCTCGCATCTGGCGAAGGGGTTCCTTGACGGCGGACACGGCCGTCTGTGGCGCTCCGACCAGAGATCCTGCGCCACCTGCCACACGTCTCAGAAGTTCTGTGACGACTGCCACACCACGAAGCGTCCGGCCTCCCACGGTCCAACCTGGCTGGTGACCCACGGCAAGCCCGCATCCGCGCCGGCGGCGAACTGCTCGCTGTGCCATACGCGGCAGACGTGCGGCAAGTGCCACGGACAGGGAGGCAAGAGGCCCTCCAGCCACGGAGCCAACTACGTGATGGGGCACGCGAAGGACGCGAAGGCAGGCATGGCCTCGTGCGCGCTCTGCCACGAGGCCAGTACGTGCAACGCCTGCCATAAGCCGCTCGGCAAGCCGGAGGTCAGCTTCTGAGACCCGGCCTCGCGGCAGAGGGCGTCAGGCGGCCTTCGACAGTTGCGTCTCGGAGGAGTTCAGAAGCCCCTGCACCAGGGATACCAGCGCCCGGTTGTCCTCGATCGGCTTTGAGACGTAGCCGTCCGCCCCGGACTGCTGGAGAAAACGCTCCCGATCCCCCCTGAGGGCGTGCGCGGTGGTCAGCACCACGGGGATGGATGAGGTCCGCGCATCCTGCTTGAGGATGCGGGTCAGCTCGATTCCGTCCACCGGGACACCATCGTATTCTGTGTTGGACAGAGAGACGTCCATCAGGATCAGGTCCGCCTGACCCTCCGAAGCGATCCTGATTACTTCATCGGCGTCCTCGGTGACCGTCACGGCGAAGCCGCCCACCCTTGTCAGCACCAGCTCGAACAGTTTTGCGTTAATCTTGTCGTCTTCGACGACCAGAATGTTTGCCATCAGACATCCGTCTCCGCTGAGTCAGTGCAAAACCCCGCTCCCTCCCTGGACGGGGTGGCCGCTCGCGGGCATCACTTTCAATGATTGGCATTCATGACGCGCTTCAACAGCAGGCCGCCGACGTGCCACAGCCAGGGCACCGTCTCGCGCCTGCCCCGGGGGGAACCCGCGCCCACACGACCACGTTAGTTTTGCCGTACTCTGAGGAGGTTCCGATAATGGCAATGATCGCTGAAGGCCAGAAAGCGCCGGATTTTTCGCTTCCCGCATCCACCGGAGAGACGGTCTCCCTGTCGCAGTTCCAGGGGAAGAAGAATGTGGTTCTCTACTTCTATCCCAAGGACGACACTCCGGGCTGCACCACCGAGGCATGCTCTTTCCGCGACAATCTCAGCGAGTTCGATGCGGTGGACACCGTGGTGCTGGGGGTCAGCCGGGACGACGTTGCCTCTCACCAGAAGTTCAGTCAGAAATACAGCCTTCCTTTCCCGCTCCTGGCGGATACGGACGGCTCCGTGACGGAAGCCTACGGGGTCTGGCAGGAGAAGAATATGTACGGCAAGAAGACCTGGGGCATCGTGCGCAGCACGTTCATCATTGACCGGGAGGGAGTCGTCCGGAAGGTGTTTCCGAAGGTGAAGGTGGACGGCCACACCGCCGAGGTGCTGGAGTTCATCCGGAGCAATCTGCAGTAACTTTGCCGCATCCCGCCCCCGCGGAGCGAGGAACCCGGGCGGCCGGGGCATCGTCTTACTGATTGGCAGTTAGCGAAGCGGAACGCTATTGAGCGGGGTCCTGGCCGGGTGCCATCGGCCGGACCCCGCGGGCCTTTTCTATTTCTATAAGAGAAAACCCGGGCTTACTTCTCCGCCAGCTTCTCTGTTAGAGTATAGAGCATCCCCAGCAACGGGCCCCTGCGCACCCAGGCGCGTCCCACGCTCTCAGGGACCTGAATGTCAAGACCGGCTTCCTGGAACCACCGCCGGAGCTGATTTGGAGTAATGGATTCCAGCGGCCGGAACTCCCCCTCCTGCAGCTCGCGCTGGAACAGTCCGCGCCGGGCCAGGGCATTGATAGCCGGAGCGGCCGGGTGATCCGCCGGAACGTCCACGAATGATCCCTGCACCCTCTGCGGGCGTTTGGACCACAACCCCAGCCGCCGGGCCAGATCCAGATACTGGGCCGCCTCGGCGCGGGTGGCGGGCACGTTCTGCTTGGAGAAATAGGTTGGGAACATAGAGCCCCCGTGCGTCGCGAAGAACTGGATGGCCTTCGCGTGCGGGTCTGTGAACTGCACATCCTCAAAGAACATCAGCACCGCGCCGTCTTCCAGAAGCTGTCTCTGGAGACGCAGGATGTCCACCCGGCGGACGTCCACGCCGCTCTTGATGGCAAGATGCGCGGCGGTTCCTCCGGCCTGGCCCATGGCCATCCAGCAGGGCTCCATCCTCAGCGTGCTGAACCCCATGTGCGTCCCGGAGATGGCCCCCGTGACCAGCAGGCCTTCCACTTTCTGAGGGACGATGACGCCGTACGGCACCTGGTATGGTTGAGAATACTGCCAGACCCCCAGGAGACCTTCCAGCACCGGATATCCGGGCTCGTATTTACGGGTGGCGTGGCTATCCATCTCATAAGAGCCGCATCCGATGGACGTGCGCTGGACGGGCGTGCGGTCCAGGCGGGGATCCAGCAGGCAGTCCTGAGCGCGGAAGTCGTACTCTCCCACGATCCGCCGGGCCTCGCGGACATAGATCTGACGGGGGAAGTTGCCGTTGTCCGTGTACTCATCGGCTGCCAGCCCCCACCTGCGCGCCTCGGCCCGGAAGCTTTCCGGCAGGGTGGGGTCGTTCTGGCAGAAGTAGAGAAGACCCAGAGTGTATTCTCTCAGGCGCTCGGCGAACTTCTCTCGCCACTCCCAGCTTGCCTCAGGGTATGGATAGTTCTCCTCCGGCAGGTCGGTGGAGAGAAGCGGGATGGTGTGGTTGTTGGTGTCGCTCTTCCCGTTCGGCATCCGCACCACGTGGACCACTTCATGGAAGCTCTTCACCTGGCCGGCCCAGATCTGCCGGCGCAGGATGCGATACTCCCGCGGGTCGTAGTTGGCCGGTTTTTCGATGGGCACCCGGTTGTCCGGCCGGTCGGTCAGGCAGAGGCGGTAGTTGTAAGCCTGGATGCGGTCATCACCCTCGCCGGTGGACTCGTCGTCGTAGTAGATCTTGTCCTGGTATCCCCAGTAGATGACGCCGGCGTAAGGCTCTCCGTGCATGCTGCGGGGCTCGCGGCCCAGTCGATACGGCGCGCCCGCCATCGCCGCCAGGTCGCCCTCATAGGTGGCGTCAATGAAGACCTGAGCCCGCACCGTGTTCCGCTGACCCGTCTCCAGACTCCGGAATGTGAACGCTGTCAGACGGTTGCCCCTCTTCTGCACGGACTCCAACTCGCAGCGCCGGAAGAGGGTGATGCAGTCCTTCTGCTCCGCCAGCATCCGCTCGAAAAGAAGCTCGGCGACGTGGGGTTCGAAATAGTATCCGTTGTTGCAGTCTTTGACCTGCTGCGAATCCTCTCCGTACTCCTTCGCGTAGTGAGCACGGACAGCGCGAACGAATTCCAGAAAGATGCCGCCCACCGCTCCGCGCTTCTTGATGTCGGTCGCGCCCAGGCCGTTTGCCATAAGCCCGCCGATGTGGGCGTTGCGGTCCACCAGGACCACACTGGAGCCCAGGCGGGCGGCGGCCAGCGCGGCCGCGATCCCGCTGGGCGTGCCGCCGTAGATGGCGATGTCTGCGGTGAGGGGCTCGCCTTGCGGGGCCGCCCCGGCCGGGGCCGCAATCGCCAGGGCTCCCGTCAGGATGAGCAAAGCGGTCTTGACGTTGAGTCTCATGGTGTCACGGTCCTTTCCTCCCGCGCGGGCGGGCACAGGGCAGGCTCCTTTGCTTCTGCGCCACGGGCATCGCCTGCCTCGTTGTATTTGCACAGGATACCCTTACCCCGCTCCTGCGGGCAACCGGGGCGGCTTGCCCCGCCATGGGAGGGTCTGTATAATCCTGTATCGGCGCGGACCCTCGACGCGAGGGCTTTTCGACCGGGAACGCGCGCGGCACACGCCCATGACCGCCAGACAGACCCCCATGCAGCGACAGTATGCGGCCATCAAGGAGCAGTATCCGGATGTGCTCGTCATGTTCCGGATGGGGGATTTTTACGAGATGTTCGACGAGGACGCCGAGAAGGCCGCGCCCATCCTGGAGATCGTCCTGACCCGGCGCGACGGCCGTCCGATGTGCGGCGTTCCCTATCACGCGCTGGAACGCTA
>JBBFLP010000152.1:2240-8143 GCA_037478975.1 Armatimonadota bacterium | reverse complement strand
GCCGTGAGGCCGGGATGCGATCCTGCTGGATAGCTGCTCCCGGCAGATCCAGATCCGGACCGGTCAATGTCCGCCGCTGCGCCAAATCCCCGGCCGGGTCCACCCCCAGATCCAGATCAACGTCCACGCTGCGATCCGTCGAACGATTCAGCAGCAGGATGAACAGATCCGCATCCGTCCTGCTGGCCAGGGCCGAAAGCACCGGCACATCGTCACGGTCGGGCGCGAGCGCATTGAAATGCGTGGCCCAGCGGCGCCCCGCCGTGGCGTAGGAGAACCGCGGGGTCTGCAGTTCGGCCTTCACAAGGCGGTCACCGTACATCCCGTTCCAGAACTCAAAGGCGCGTCCCGCGTCCTTCAACTCGCGCTTCGAGCTCATCGTTCCGCACGGATAGTCACCGATGATGTGATGCAGATGCGCCCGCGGGCTGCCCCCCTCGGCCATCGCACGGAGGGCATCCACCACGAAAAGCGCCTGCTCGAAGGTTACGGCGCTCATAGCTCCGTGGCCGCGCTCCACGTCCGTGAAGAACACGGCCGCTTCGTCCAGATAGACCACCCCCGGCCCGTCGGCGATGAGTGCCAGCGCGGCGCGTTTCAGTCCCTCCGGAGGACGGCCGCTGGCCAGCACGCGCTCCCAGCGGTTCTCAGCGCGGGACGCAAAGCCTCCGAAGGCTTCGCCTCCGGGTGTGCGCAACTCCATCCGGACGGCTCCGGCACAGCTGCCCCGAGCCCACACCGCGCCGAGCAGCGTCAGAGTCCCATCCGGGATATCGAATTCCTGGACAATCTCCACCGGAGCATCGCCCCGCCGTAGATCCACACGCACCCCACGGCCGCCCCGCCTGGCCGCTCGAAGTGACACAGCCACGCTTCCACCGCGGACCGTCCACCCTTCGAGACCGGCTTCAAACGAGCCGTTCCGAAGCTTCTTCAACTCCTGGAACTGCGGCCCCCAGCACTTGATGTTCCACTCCGTGAACTCCAGCGGCATCCGGTAGACCAGAGGCGGATCCACGTAGCCTTCCAGGCGCGGATTGGCGCGCCCGAGCCGCGCATCCAGGATGTTCTGCAGATTGTGCGCTGCCCACACCAGCGCGCCTCCGTTGCCGGACGCATACGGGTAGAAGTGTTCCTGGACCGCATCAATGACCCCCTCGGCCGCGAGGCGGTTCAGCGCGCCGGTCCAGGCGACATTGGTACGGCGGTCCGGTGTGTCCACCGGCAGCATGTTGTTGCCCATTACAGGGAACCCTACGGCCACGATGTAGAGCTTCAGGCCTGCGAGCTCCGGATGCTGCTTCTGCGCCGCGGCCAGCTCCGCGCGCAGAGCCCGGGCATATGTCTCCACAGTCCGCGCGTAGACATCCGGCGGCCAGTCCGTGAAAGCCTGCCCCCAGTTTTCGTTCCCCATCTCGTAATGCAGGACGGGCCGCTTGCCCTCCAGCGCACGCCGTATGGTGATGGTCCGGAAGAGTTCCAGCGCCTCTTCCAGCGTGCCGAAATGGTAATCCGTGTTGCCGCAGGGATTGGGAGCGGTGTGGCGGTAGCGGATCCGCACTTCCAGCGGAGCATCCGGGGGCGGCGCGCCTTCCAGTCCCTCCGTGCCCCCCTGAAGGTTGAGTGTGTAATACGCCTCACCACCAACAGTGTCGCAGAAGTTCAGGAACTGCTGCACGGTGACCCACCCCGGTCTTGGCGACTTCCAGTTGTAAAGGTCCGCCTGGCAGCCGTTCGGGAACCGGAACGAGGTAAAGCCCATCCGGCGCACCTGCTCCAGAGCCTCCTGGTCCGAGATGTAGGCGGCATCCCCCACGCTGACATTGACACCGAACAGCTGCGGCGATAGGGGCCCGGCGGACTCTTCGGGCCGGATGGTCAGAGAGGCGTGCTCGACACTCATACCGCGGGGGCTCCCGAAGGCTGCAGTGGCGAGCAGCGCAAAGACAGAGGCGGCAAGAAAGGGCGTTGACCTCATGGCTCTCGTCTCCCGAAGGATGTGTTAGCGGAGCGGGTGTTCCAGCCCTGCCGGGCGCTCCGGAGTGCTGGAAGTGTTGTCGGAGCGCCACCGCCGCGTGGAACAATAAGAAAGAGTCGAGGGGGAGATCCGGCGCGCGCCATGGGCGGCCAGAGTCAGGAGTCTGAACACAATGAGCCAAATCCTCGAACAGGTGAACGCTATCTGCGACCGGCTGGACGCGGCCCTGCGGGACATCCTCGCCACGCTGGAGAGCCCGGCCACACGGGAGACTGCGGAGCAGCTCGCCTCCGTGGAGCAAGCCGTGGAGAGCTTGGAATCGAAGGGCGTCCCCGTGCCGGAGCAGCTCCGGGATCTGCTGAGTTCTCTTCAAGAACAGGTCCGCAAGACCGGCGAAAGCCGGGACGCGCTGGACGCCATCCGGCAGCGCCTGCAAACCTGGACGGATCTGCTCTCGCCTCAGGCTGGCGAGCATCCGGTTCGCAGCACAGCCCACCCCAAGCCCGGAATCCGTGAGGAAGATCTGGAGCCTCTTATCGTCGAGGCTCTGACCGAGGCGGGAGGAGCCGCCCGCGCCGACGACGTGCTGTCGGTGGTGGAGGAGCGGCTGGGAGCATCACTGGGCGAGACCGATCTGCAGCCCGGCCCGAACGGACGCCCCCGCTGGCATGCAACGGCCGAGTGGGCGCATCAGAACCTGCTGGACCGCGGGGTGGTCGAGATCGGAGACCAGGCGGGAGTCTGGCAGCTCTCCCCGCAGTACGCCAGGAAGAGCGCCTGAGACGACAAGCGGGGCCGCAGGCGGCCCCGCAGCGTTCCGGTAACCCTTCCCTGGCTCAGGCGGCGCTTCGGGCTACGCCTTCCCAGGGACCGTATTCCTCCAGCAGCACCTTGCCCGGGTCCAGTCCCGGCCGCACCATCGCCTCCAGTTCGTCCTCATCCTCCGGCAGCGCCTCGATCTGCTCGCTCAGCATATCCAGCCACCCTGCGTCGCGCTCGGATATCTCCAGCCTGCCGGCGGAATGCGCCCTGCGAAGCGCCACAGCCGCCTCCGCCGCGCCCCGGCGCACGCGCAGGTAGGGGGTGGGCTCCTCTACGATGGCCGAGGCGATCTCCAGCACCACGTTGGGCCGCAGCACATACGCCTGAGGATCGAACCGCGCGTCTGATTCCACCAGCCATTCCTGCAACAGCCGGGCCTTCTCCGGGCCGCCTGCCGAGGCGGTGTTCATCAGACGAGTTGCGTAAACCAGCTGCTCCAGCGACACCGTGGGAGCCATTCCGCCCAGCAGACGGATGTTTTGCACGGACTCGTTGCTCCAGAGGTCGGCCAGCGCCTGCGAGATGTTGCCCACCGGCGACAGATGCGCGCATGCCGCCTGGCTTCCCTCCATCGAAATGGGGTAGCCGGTGATGGCTTTGAGATACGGCCCTTCGTAGGCGCAGTCCTTGCTGGGTCCAACAGCTCCCCTTTCGAAGGCTGCCAGCGAGCGCGCGACGGTCATCACGCGGATAATGGCCGCCCACACACGAGGGATGTAGCGCTTCTCGGCAAGCACCATCGCTGTGTTGCCGAAGCCGCACGCGCTGTCTCCCGCCGCGAAGGCTCCGTGGCGCTTCGCGGTGTCCACGATCATGTCCCACAGGAACGCCATATCCCGCGCCGCCAGCACTCCCAGCGAGTAAGCCGCCGCCGCGACGTCAGCGTTCAACACGGCGTCGTCGTGCACCTCCTTGCCGCCTGTGGACTCGATGGAGAGCATGTCGGCCCCCGCCGCCGCGCAGAGTTCAAAGCTCCGCGTCATGCTTTCCCAGAGATGTCCCCCGCGCATCCTGGGCGGCCTTTCGTGCTCCCGGATGTCGTTGGGCGTAACCCGCAGAGCCCCGCGCAGACCGTCACTCTCTGCGAAGCGGTCCAGCGTCTCGCGAAGGATGGCAGTGACCTCCGCGCCCCATTCGGGGTGGATGGTCATCGGGGGCAGCAGCTCGAATTCCACCACCAGCCCGGGCGCGTTCAACTCTACGGCCCGCTGGCACGCCTCCTCGATCATCCCCGCATATTGCGAGCGCACCTCGGGCATGCTGTCCGCCGTGATCTCCAGGGGAGGCAGAGTGAAGTTCAGCTCGGGATACACCTGCCCACCGCCGATCACCATACCGTTCTTCAGGCGCAACGGCCGCGGCGCCGACCCGTAAAGAAACTCCTCCTGCGACGTTACAGCCAGTGTCGAATATGTCTCCATCGCGCTTCCTCCTGATCCGGCCGGATAGGCGGCCGGCCATACCCATGGTCCCACGATGGCTTCTGGGAATCTGGTGCGGTGGTAGCAGATGTCTGGAAATGTGGTGGGCGCCGCTGGTAGAAGCGTAGCCTTGGTGATTTCGTGCGCAGGAAAGGACTAACGCAGCCCGGAGCGCTCCCTCTGCCGGTATTCTGAAGGAGTGCATCCGGCGATCCGGCGGAACACCTTGGTGAAATAACTCTGATCCGGAAAACCACACTCCAGCGCGATCTCCGCCAGGTTCATCTCCGAGGTCTTCAGCAGCTCCCGTGCCCGGTCAACTCGCATCTGAGCCACCAGGCTGGTGAAGGTCATCCCGAACCGCTCCCGCACCACCCGGGAAAAATGCGAAGGCGACATGCAGGCCACACGCGCCGCCTGGTCGCGCGAGACTTCACCGCCTAGATTCTCGCCGATGTATGCGAGCGCCGCGTTCAACAGCACTCCCTGGGGATAGCGGCGGTGCGTCCGGATGGAGTCCATGATGCGTTCCAGCATGTCCACCAGCCAGCGGGTCAGCTCCTCTTCCCCTTCAATGCGCGACAGCCGCGCCAGGCTGGAGTAGTTTGCCCCCAGCAGACCGGCCGGGTCGGCGCCCGCTTCAACTGCGGAGCGCGACATGCTGACCACCAGCTCCAGGATGAAGCTCTTCAGAAGATCTTGGCGGCCTCTTCCGAAGAAATAGATCCCCACAAGAATGCGGTTCAGGATGGCCCGGGCTTCAGACCGGTCACCCCGGCGGATGGCGGACATCAACCCCGCTTCTTCACGCAGGTAGATCTCGCGGATGGAGTCGTAGGCGCGCCCTTTCAGCTCGTGGATGGCCTCCGCCCTGCGCGACTCTCTATCCGCTTCCCGGCGGCGAAGCTCCAGATGGGCCGCGTTGGTCAGGTTAGCCTCCTCGGCCATTTTCTGGAGCAGAAAGGCTGACTGCCGGATGCGCGCGCTCTCCCGTTCTGCGGAGTCCTCCTCGATGCGCACTCCGTCCACCACAAGTCCGCCGGTGATCTCCGCGTTGTCCATCAGCGGAATGCCCCAGAGAAGCCGCCCGCGCGGACACAGATGCAGAAACGGCTCACCCCAGCGTGCGGTCTCGCGGAAAGCCAGCCGGCGGGCCTGGCGACAGGCATCATCGTCCGCAGGGCAGACACAGCGGGTAACGCCACCGGTCAGATGCCCTTCGCGGTCGCAGACAGCCACGGGCAGACCGGTGCGGAGAAGATAATCCTGGCACAGAGTCTGGATGCGGGGATCCATCGCTTCCCGCAGGCATTATATCCGCGGGAGAGCGCCGCCCGGGCGGTCCGGACTTACAACCCGTAGTCGTAAGGGCGGAAGTTGCGGGCTGCCAGATCGCCCGGCTTCACCCGCTGGACGTGCCCGTCGGCGAAGGCGGCGTTCGCGCCCTTCTGATGGACGGGGTTGTAGCCGTCCATCGGCGCGCCTGCGGACAGTTCCGTGACAGGCTGGACCGGGGTGGCATCCGGCACGGTGCCGGTCACCAGGAACCGCCCATCCTGCGTGCGTGCCGAGGATCCGCCGCCCGTGCCGGGGTCGTTGGAGTCTATCAGTAGGACCGTCTGGGACGGGAAGTCTATCTGGCCTTCCGGCATCATCGAGAGCGGGCCGCTCATCTGGTAGCT
>JBBFLP010000152.1:0-2140 GCA_037478975.1 Armatimonadota bacterium | reverse complement strand
GGAAGTCTATCTGGCCTTCCGGCATCATCGAGAGCGGGCCGCTCATCTGGTAGCTGAGGCCAAGTAGCGGCCCCCAGGGGTCGGACGGGCACACGAAGACATCTGCGGTCCGCACGTAGCTGAACAGCGCCCCCTGGGTCACATCGCCTCCGCCGCCGGAACGGTAACCACTCCAGGACGGGCCGGACTGAGCGTCCTGGATGGCCAGCGGATAGCGGCCGCGATTGTCGTCGGCATACATCACCATCGCCTTCACGAGCTGGTTCAGGTTGTTTAGACAGGCTACAGCCCGCCCCTTCTCGCGCGCCTGGGAGAAGACGGGAAACAGCATGCCGGCGAGGATGGAGATGATGGCGATGACCACCAGCAGTTCGATGAGGGTGAACCCTCGCAGCGAGCGGGTTTTCATCGGAGATTCCTCCGGAGTCTAACCACCCTCTGGAGGCTCTCCCCGTGAGGGCCTCTACTTTTCTGACGATCCGGAGATGCATTTCGTTCACGCACAGGGAAGGGTGGGGGCGCCACCCCTCGCCCCTCCCCCCGCCGACTGCTAAACTCTTGCCCCGCCTACACTGGTCGAGTAGCGCGGCGCAAGCCGCGCGTATCGAGACCAGTTCGGCCGCTTGTGTGTTCTTCCTCAGCCGCCCTCGCCAACGCGCCTCCGGACGAGTCAAAACCCCGGGGGAGTGTATCGTGGCGACCAGAAGGGGGCCCGGGCGGTATGCGCCCGGGCCCCTCACCACCGGTCCTCTGCTTTTCTCCTCGTGCTGTCCTCAAACTGGCTTACAGCTTGCCTCCGCCGGTAGCGCTGGCCACGTAGGGCTCCGGACGGCGGTAGTGCACGGCCAGTACGTTCGTCAGGCTGCGGGATGGTGTCGTGATGATCCGGCCGTTATACCACAGACCGGCCGATGAGCCCCCGTCCAGGGTGATGGCGTCAGACGCGCCCAGAGCCTGCATGATCAGCGCCAGTCTTTTCAGTGTGACGGGTCTGTTGATGGAGACCAGAAGAAGCTTGTTCGATGCGGTCAGCCCCGCAGCGGTCCGCCGCTTCGCGCCGCGCAGACCGGGATCCGAGAACCCCTCCCTGGCCGGGTCCAGCACCAGCTGCCCCTTTTCCACCAGAGTAGGGCCTCCGCACAGCACCGTCACATAACCCCTCCAGCCTGTCGCCACACCCTCCGAGCGCCTGACGAACTCGATGCGTCCTTCCGGAGTCACACAGATGCCGTTGCCGACGATCCCGCGATGCACCACCTGCCCCTTCACCGCGATATCGCCCACAGGATACTTGGAGCGCGTGTCGAAGAACGCTCCCGTGATGGCCGCTGCGGGCCGGGTGCGGCGCAGCATGGAGCGGAAAGTCTCCGTGCTGCCGGGGCCGCCGGCCGCAAGCTGGGCTTCGACGGTGACGTGAGGACTGTTCAGGTTCACCGTCACAACGTGCACCGGGATTCCGGGGAAGTTTCGGAGCGTATACGATATCGCCTGTGCGTGCGTCCCGTGGGGCAGAACCAGCAGCAGGGCCGGAAGGATTGTGAAGAGCGCCGAGGTTCGGAACATGGCAGAGATCCCTCCTCGCCTTCGCGAACCTCCTCCACCCATGGGAGCGGCATAAACGATGCCAGACCGGCGCATCCGGTCCCCGCACAGTTGCGGGTTTTTCGTCCCGGCGGACGCCGCGTTTCTCGAAGTGAGGGCGAAGGTCTGCATTGCCGTATCTCCTGCAAACGCTTCGCACGCTCTCCTGCTCTCAATTGTCAGACAGTTTCTCTCATGAGGCGGTTCGCATCCGGCCATAATAACGGGCAGCCGGACAGAACAGACTGCTCCGGCCGGGTGCGGGAGGGCAAGGAATACGATGGCTTCCAGGCAGAGGGTGAGCCGGGAATGCACGGCCCGGGATGGCATTGGCAGAATGCTTAGCGTCTGCATCCTTTCGCAGGGTGACGCGGACGCGCTGCGGCGGTGTCTGAAGGCGGCTGCCGCTATCTCAGATGAGATCCAGGTGGCGTTTGTGCGGTCCAGCAGAGAGGCACGGCGCGTGGTCCGGGAGTCCGGCGCGGTCGCCATTGACGCCCTGGGGCTCACGCCGGCCGAGGCCCGCAACAGAGCCGCCGCCAGAGCAACCGGTGCGTGG
>JBBFLP010000151.1:1697-8156 GCA_037478975.1 Armatimonadota bacterium | reverse complement strand
CGGTGAGCTGGGAAAAGGCTTTGCTGTCCGCGGGACTTCGTGTGGAGAGTCAGGGTGCGCCTCCCGAGCCACTGGGAGTCTCGAACAGAACCTGCGCTGGGCCGGGGCTCAGCAACGCAGGTCTGCTTGTGCGCACCTGGGGGCGGGTGACCGCGAGAGGGACCGGCTTCTTCTATGTGGACGACGGCTCAGGGCTCTTGGACGGCAGCTCCACAGGAGGAGTCCCGAACAGAGGGATCCGTGTGGCGGGAGACGCCGGAGCTGTTGCAGTGGGGCAGATGATCCGGGTGACGGGCATCTCGTCTGTGTTCCTTACCAGCGGCGAGTTGCGCCCGCTCATCCGAACCCGGTCAGCGCAGGACATTGCCGTGATGCAGTAGCAATCTCGCGTTACTTGTGACGCTTTGACACTACCGCAATCAGCGGCCCGATGAGGCTCCGGACTTCCCCCACGCATCCAGTGGCCGGACGGTGGGGCGGGGCAATCTGTGCTCTCCCGGCGTCAGCAGGACCGCTATCGTTGCCTGCTTCACAAGACGCGGAAGACGCACCACCAGGCGGCTCATCCCCCGGTTCTCCCGCTCCGGCGGCCTGCGCTCCACTGACTCTACCACAAACACCGCATCCCCCGGAGACAAGATTTGCGCCGTCAGGCTCTTACCACCCTGACGTAACACCGCCCTCCGGGCACCCGCCAGCTCCACGCGCGCACCCGTCAGCATACCCCACTCCGGAGACTGCTCCCCCACACTGCGCACCTCATCCTGCACCAGCACCGAGCGGCGTCCCACCATCGCCAACCCACGCCGTACCGACAACGCCCACTTCCGGTACCCTTCCGTCAGATCCGCTATTGCATACGCAAACCCCGGCGCGCTGCCGAATTCCGTCATCACAGCACGGGCCGTATACTCCTGATTCTCTCCACCGAACGTCAGAGTGTTGTGCGCTACCGTCTTTAGACGGAAGTAGGTAAAACGCTTCTGTGGATCCCAGTAGCCCGGCAGATTGTAGTCTTCCGCGCCAAGGTCCACGGCCCACCGCTCTCCCAGAGCATCCAGCACGAAGTTGCCAAGATCCAGATGGCTATGGTTTGCGCGGTTGTCTCCCGCCCGGAAGCCCACGTAAATCGCGTCGGGATCCTCCCACGCGCTCCGGAAGAACGCCACATCCACCCCCTGGAACAGGGCGTCCAGAGGAGCCTTCTGCGCTGCGGGTCCCTCGCCTCGGCCGGCATACCAGAGGATGTCCAGCGGCGTCCCGTGATCCCCTGCCCGCCGGCGCTCCTCCCACGCCAGCAGAGGGTCATCAAACCTTCGCGACAACCAGAAAAGCTCGGGTATCGGACCGCTGCCATCTCCATCCACCGGCCAGCTCCCGTCATACTCCCGTCCCAGCCAGAAGAGATCCGGCAGCCTTTCGTTCCCATCGCTGCCATCGCCGAAGTTGAACATCTTCCCGGTTGGGCCGGTAGCATAGACCGCAAAACGGCCGGTCCTGGAGAAACCTTTCGCCTTGCTGATGCCGAAATCAGAGCCCAGGGCAGATTCCAGCGCGGCGATGAGGTAGACGGTGTAGCGGGTGGCATAGTGCCAGTATGATGGGCCCTCTGGCCACGCTCCATCGGGGGCGTAGCTGGCCATCGCGCGCGGCACCGACTCCAGCGCCTGCCCGATGATCCACGCCGCAAGATCCGGCTCCACGTCCGCCACGGCCAGAGCTCCCATTACCATGGAGCCATTGCACACCTGGTTCCAGTTATGCGTTGCCACAGACCACCACCGCTGATCGCGGTATTCGGGAATCGCCTGACGCAGCCCTTTCTGGACAATAGCTGACCGGATCTTCTCGCGCTGCTCTTCAGACAAGACGTCATATAGCCAGTCATAGCCGATGGCCATTCCGTGGGTCATTTCGGCGGTGTCCAGGAAGTGCGAAGGGTTCCAGTCCGGGAATGCGGCAGCGTTGAGCATCTCCTCCACAGCCCGGTCTGCGAAGCGCCGGTTACCGGTCAGGCGATATGCCATCGCCAGGGTCTTCACGCGCTCGCAAGCCGTCCGGCACTGGGCCAGCATCCTTGGTCCGCTGTGGGCGTATTCGACAGGAGGCTTCCCGAGCAGATCCTCAGCTTCAGCGGTCAGGTTCGCGAGCCACCTCTGCCCTAGTTCCTGCTCCCCAGCAAAACGGCGGGCACGTTCGAAGTCGTCCTCTGTGGCAAGGATGCGAGGATGACCCTGCCTCAACGTGCTGAGACGATCCCTGTCCTCCTCCGACGGGGAGGGATGCCGGTGGGTCAGAACCCCGCAGGAGGCCAGCAGACTGCAGACGAGCAAAATGAGGGCCGGGCTCCGCATTATCCTGGCGGGGGATATTTGCAGCTTCAATCTGCGCTCCTCCGTCACTCGCCCCGATGTGTTTTCGGCAAGGGCATCTCAGCAGCCATACCGCGGGCGAGGGTAGACCTAGTTCCCTTGCACACCCCACGCATCCAGTGGCTGGGACGGCAGGTAAGAAGGGTCAACAGAACAGCAAGGGCGCAGCAGGCGATTCTGAAGGGGTCCATCATCAGGCTCTCCGTGTCCCGCGACATCTGCCGGGCAGTTCGGCGGACGGCCACATGGCTCCTGCCCGGTGGCCACCGCGCCGCTTCGGTCTTCCGATGGTCACGGACGATACCTGCGAAGATGACCGATGTGCTGTCAGACCTCTACAACCGCACATCAGTGAGTGAGATTTGACCGCGGTCGTGTGGAACAGAAGGGCAATGGTGGGCGGTACAAGATTTGAACTTGTGACCTCCTCGGTGTCAACGAGGCGCTCTCCCCCTGAGCTAACCGCCCCCGGAAGACAGCCGGATTATAGCACCGCCGGAGCCCGCCCGGCAAACTCCGGCAGCCGGAGAAGCCTCTGTTCCCGCTCAGGCGTGATGATTGGGAGAAACGATCACCCCGTCGAAGACGTTGGCGTTGGACTTCACCCGGCAGCCGCGTCCCACCACGCAGCGCTCGATACACGTATCCCGCATAACGGCCGCCTCCGGCCACAGGATACTGCGGCGCACGGTGGCCCCGCTCTCCACCACGCACCCTTCCCCCAGGACGCTGTATTCCAGCACCCGGGCCCCGGCCTCGATCCGGCAGCCGTCCCCCAGCACGACGGGATACTCCACCACCGCCGAAGGATCAATCTCGACGTTCTCCCCGATCCAGACGTACTTCCGCTGCTCCTTGCACTTGAGCTTCACAGCGATCCGTCCGTCCAGCACGTCGTAGTGGGTCTGCTGATACTGCTTCAGGTTCCCGATGTCCCTCCAGTAGCTGGAAGTCAGATACCCGAACAGCCGCATCTTGCGCTCCAGCAGGAGCGGCAACAGGTTCTTTCCGAAGCCATACATGGTGTTGCGAGGGATCAGCTCCAGCACCTCCGGCTCCAGGAAGTAGACGCCGGTGTTTGCGGTGTTGGAGAACATCACCTCTCCCCGCGGCTTCTCCAGGAAGCGTGTGATGCGGCCCCGCTCGTTCACCAGCGCGATACCATACTCCGACGGGTCATCCACCAGGGACAGAGCGATGGTGCAGACCGCCTTCTTGTCACGGTGGTGCGCCAGGATGCGCGTCAGGTCGAAGTCTCCCAGATCATCCCCCCCGATGACCAGGAATGTATCGTCGAAGAAGTCCTCCACCCGCTTGACGCTCCCCGCATCCCCCCACAGCCGCTCCTCCTCGGAGTAGCTGATCTTCACCCCCCACCGTGAGCCATCACCCAGATACCGGCGGATCTGGTCGCCCAGGTAGTGCAGATTCACCATGATGTCCGTGAAATCGTGCCGGGCGAGCAGCTCCACAATGTGCTCGATGTTCGGCTTGTTCACGATCGGCACCATGGGCTTGGGGGTGACCCGCGTCAGCGGGTCCAGCCGGCTTCCCACGCCGGCCGCAAGGATCATCGCCTTCATCTTCTGCGGGGTTCCCTCCTTGACTGCTTCCGGGCTGGATGCGCCCGGCCTTCAGTCACTACCATCATTGTCGGCTGTTCGGTTCCGGTCTTCAGTGGAATAGGCGGAAGGCAGGGCGGCCGCCAATGCAACGGCCGTTCTCCGGAGAGGGACTCTCTGGCTGTTGAGGGAGCGATCGCCGCTCAGGCTCCGCAGAACTCCAGCACCGCCTGAGCCACGCGGTCCACCGCCCCTTCCGGCAGCTCCGGGAACACGGGCAGCGACAGTACCTCGCGGCAGGCCCGCTCCGCCTCCGGGAAATCGCCCTCCCGGCCGCCAAGATAGCGGTAGGCCTCTTCCAGATGCAGGGCGCCGGGGTAGTAAACGGCCGAGGCGATGCCCCGCTCTCTCAGGAATGCCTGAAGCTCGCCGCGCTGCGGCGTGGCCACTGTATACTGGTGCCAGACGTGCTCGTTCCCCGGCGCAGCCTGCGGAAGCCGGAGTCCGCATCCGTCGAGGCGTTCCGCATAACGTGCGGCGTTCGCGGCCCGCCGGGCGGTCCACTCCGGAAGGTGACGCAGCTTGACCCGCAGCACCGCCGCCTGCAGTTCGTCCAGCCGGCTGCACCATCCCACCTCTCGGTACGAATAGGTGCCTCCAGAGCCGTGGAAGCGCAGCAGCTTGAGACGTTCGGCCACTTCCTCGCTGTTCGTCAGCACCATCCCGCCGTCCCCCAGTCCTCCCAGGTTCTTGGTGGGGAAGAACGAAAGCGTGGCGGCATCACCGAACTGCCCGATGCCCATCCCGTTGTGGCGGGCTCCGATGGCCTGCGCGCCGTCGCTGATCAGTTTGAGGGAGTAGCGCTCCGCCAGATGCGTCAACGCTGTCAGATCCGCCGTCTGGCCATACAGATGCACCGGCAAGAGGGCCCGGGTGCGCTCCGTAATACGGCTTTCCACAAGCGCAGCGTCCATATTGAACGTCACCGGATCAATATCCACGAACACCGGGGTGGCGCCCACCCGGACGATGGCTTCCGTGGTGGCCACAAAGGTGAACGGGGTGGTAATGACTTCGTCGCCCGGTCCGATGCCGCAGGCCGCCAGCGCCAGAATAAGCGCGTCGGTCCCGGAGTTCACGCCCACCGCATAGCGCGCCTCGCAGTAGCGAGCCACCTCTTCCTCCAGAGCCGAGACGTTCGGCCCCAGAATGAAGCGGCAGGACTCCAGCACCTCCCGGATCGCGCCGTCAATCTCCTCCGCAAGCGCCCGGTGCTGCGCCTGCAGATCTGCCATAGGAATCTGCATCGTGTGAGCCCTGTCCGTCCCCTCTCCGGATGATGCCCCCGTCAGAGGATCCTCGTCCCGAAACCGATCCTGCTGCCCGAAGCCAGCACCGCCCTGGCGGAAATGGCGACATTGTCTTCAATGAAGACATCGCTGTCAACGATGCAGTTCTTCAGGTGCACGCTCTTGCCGATGGTCACGCTATCCAGCACGATGCAGTCCTCCAGCACCGAGCCTTCCTCGATGATGCATCCCTGGCCGATGCTGGTGCACCCTTTCAGTTCCACGTTGCCCTGCAGCTTGGCCCGGTGACCCACATGCACAGTAGGAGCGATCTTGACAGACGGGTCCATGTCCAGATCGCCCATACGCCACCAGCCCTGTTCCGTCCGGGTTCCCGCCAGCTCCGCCCTGACTTCGCCGGTCAGCAGGGCCCTGTGCGCCTCCTGATACTGCTCCGGGCGGCCGATATCAAGCCAGTAGCCCGTCGCGGGGGTGGCGTAGATGCCGCGGTCGTTGGCGCAGAAATCTGGAAACAGCTGCCTTTCAAAGGAATAGGGCGTATCCGCCGGCACATCGCGGAAGATGGTTGAGTCAATGACATAGAGCCCGGCGTTGATGAACTCCTCGCCCTCCTGCTCCACCACTCCCTGAGCCAGCTTGCGCTTCTGCTCCTCGCTGGGCTCGCGGAACTCGCGGACCTTGCCGTCCGCATCCGTGATGATCACGCCGTAAGGGCTGGGGGACGGCACACCGTAGAGAGTCAGGGTGATGCGAGCCTTGCGCTCTTCGTGGAAGCGCACGATCGCGGAGATATCGAAATCCGTCAGCACGTCCCCGTTGAAGATCAGCAGGGTGTCCCCGTCGAAGAACTGCTCCGCGTTCTTGACCGCCCCGGCCGTTCCCAGGGGAACCTCCTCCAGGGCGTAACGCATCTTCACACCGAAGCCGCTGCCGTCCCCGAAGTGGGCTTGGATCATCTCGGCCATATAGTTGGTGCAGAAGATGATCTCCCGGATTCCGTGCCTTTTGAGCAGCTCCACCTGATACTCAAGGAACGGCTTGTTGACGACCGGAACGATGGGTTTGGGACGCAGGTAGGTCAGCGGACGCAGCCGGGTTCCGGGGCCTCCCGCGATGATGACACCTTTCATTGTTGCTGCAGCACCTCGGTCGGAAACTGTGGAGTCCCTGCGGCGCGCTAGAAGGCGCCTGCGGCGGGCTTGCGACTTTATACCC
>JBBFLP010000151.1:0-1597 GCA_037478975.1 Armatimonadota bacterium | reverse complement strand
CCCAGCAGTGTGAAGGTGACATCGTCGTAGTCCGCCCGCGTATCTTCCACCACCAGACCCACCTGACCCTCCGGTACGTCGAACGTGCGGGTCTGCAGCAGTTGACCGTTGACGTAGAACCGCTGCGTGGGCCCTGTCTTCACCACCCGCAGCGTGTTGAAGGCGGATGAGGAGAAGTCCGGCGGCAGCGCTGAGTTCTGCCAGCTCTGCGCCTTTCCATGGACGCGGCCGAAGGTCACCAGCGCTCGCAACCGCGCGTCCAGAAACGCCACGGAGTAGTTGTCTTCATCGGCGTAGCAGGCGAAGATCCCATATTTAGGGAATCCCGAGGAGTTGCCGCGCTGCACTTCGGAAACAGCCGCCGAGAACTCGTAGGCCCGCCCTCTCTCTGGCCGGAACACCGCGTTCCAGGGGCCTGAGGCGGGTTCCAGCGCGTTCTGACGCAGCACGTGCCACTCTGGTTGACCTAAGTAGCCAGCCGGGCGCAGCTCGTGGATGCTCCACTCCCCGGAAGCCCGGCGGCCGACGGCCGAGTCTCCCCACGAATGGTCCCGCCAACGGAAGCTGTCCACAAAGCCTTCCGTAGCGCGGAAGCCATCGAACTCTGCCAGCGTGCCTTCGCAGAAAAGACCGGCCCGCGCCGGTCTTGCCCGGCCCTCCAGCCACCCTGCGTCCTGCCCGTCAACTTGCAGCGTGTAGAACGCGCCGTTCTTTTCCACCCGCAGGAGGTGGTAGCGCCGGAAATCCGTCCCGGACAGCCCCAGAGGCAAGGACAGAGCCTGCCAGCCGCGCTCGGGTCCCTCGGGTCCATTGATGGACCGCACGTACAGGGCCGGCGCCCCGCCGGATCTGCCGACAGCGAAAAGCAATGCTTCGTTGGGCCCGTCCCAGAGGGCCAGTCCGGCCTTTGCACCGTCCCCGGCTGAGGATCCAAGCTTCACCCAGCACTCCACCACCATGGAGCCTGCCCGGAGCGACGTATGGGCCACCTTCAGACCGGGCGACGCATCAGTCTGCAGAAGAGACCCGTCCGGGCTGATCACCCACCGGCCATCAGCCGTTACCCAGCCGGCGGGAGTCTTGCCGATCCGGCCATGCGCATCGAAACGGTCCAGCACGGTCGGCTGCGCCGGATCCCTCGCCTCGTGTGAGTCGCTGGAGTCCGTGGGCCCCTCGATGAAAGGCCGGTCGCCAGGGTCCGCCGGGTCGGCGTTGTTCGGCCGCAGCCAGAACAGACGGTCAATAGCCAGGTCGCGCGTCCAGTCCACCGAAGTGTAACGCTTCCTGTGATAGACGAACCACTCCTCGAAACCGTTCAGTCCCCGCACGGCGCTTCCGTGCCCCGGCCCCCACACCCCCGGAGCGGCGGAGGGGTCGCAGTATGTTGCGGCCCGCGGTCCCGCGCCCCTTTTGGAGAGAATGGGATTCGGCTGCGGCTTGCTCCAGAGGCCGTCCTGCCACCGGGAGAGACGGGCCAGCCGGCCTTTCAGCCACGCTATGCAGTACTCCACCCTGTCGGACCCGTTGGCAGAGTAAAGCGTGACCACCTGCCCCTTGCGTTCCAGAGCCTGGGGGCCTTCGTTGACGATCCATTCCC
>JBBFLP010000150.1:0-8177 GCA_037478975.1 Armatimonadota bacterium | reverse complement strand
ACGCTCCAGTAGACCAGGTTCTTCTGCCCGTTCAGGTCCAGGTTGGAGAAGCTGACGGGCTGCTGCTGGTGGGCATCGAAGATGCAGTACTCAGCAGTCAGCACATCGGTCGTGCCGTCCCCTTCCTCCAGACGGGACCCCCAGATGAAGGTATTCGTGATGCGCCCGAACATCGTGCAGTGCTTGAGGTTGATGGTGGCGGGCGCCAGGATGAACGTCTGGGAATCCTTGGTCCAGATGAAATGGTCGTCGCCGTTCCCCTGCCAGATGCAGTTGGTGGCGTAGAAGTCCACCGGCTGGTCACGGAACACCTGATTCCCCACGGAATCGCGGAGCACCAGATTGAAGATGCCCGCGCCGTTCAGGAACTCACAGCGCTCAAGGGACACTGTGAGGGGATTGAGCAGCGGCCCTTCGAATGCGCTGTCCATAAAAGTGGAGAGAGGGCCTCGCACGGTGACCGAGACATCCCGCAGGGTGAGGCTCGCTCCGGCGAACCGGATGGGAAGGAAGTTCCCGCCCTGCAATATGGGATCGAAGGACGCCTTCGCGCCCGGGCTGCCCGCGATAGTCAGGTTCAACGCGCCGCCGAAACCGTGGAAGGCTACGTCCCCGCAACCGTCCAGGAAGGTAGGATTGCTGAAGATGAACGTGCCGCCACTGTTGTCGCTGAACATCCGGTAATAACCGGCTCCACCACCTGAGCCAAGCGAGCAGCTCTCGAAAGTCACCGTGCCGTTATACGCGCCGTTGGTCCGGATGGTCTGAACGCCGGGAGGCGGCGCGCCGGGAGCAGCTCCGATGAAGCAGCGCGTGAAGGTGTGATTACCGCCCGTGATATAGACCACAGCCCCGAAGCCGCTGGCGGGCCGGAGATCACAGTCTTCGAAGACGCAGTCCTCACTGGCGGGCGATGCGTAGACCAGCGCTCCTCCGGCAACGTTGCCCGGGAAGCTGCAGCGGCGGAAGGTGCTGGCCTTACCCTGGAGATAGATCACGGTCCCGGGGTTGTTCTGGCGGAACACGCAGTCCTCCACCGTATGCGGGGCAGTGGTGACGTTCAGCACCGCTGCGGAGGCCGCGGAGGGCGAATGCCCCACGAACTCGATATTGCGCAGAACGGCCGGGCCGTTGTGGTTGATGTTCGCGAAGAGCCCCGTGCTGCCGGCGCCGTCTGCGGGCCGCTCCAGGATCAGGTTCTCGGCGATATAGGTAAACGACCTTGCTGCGGCTGGCCCTCCGCCGAGGATCGGACCTGTCCCGACCGAGTTCTTCACAGTCATCTTCGCCTCAGGAGAGGCCCCCCGGATAATGAATGTGTCCCCGTCCTGCCCGGCGAAGCTGATCACCTGATTCACGCCGCTTGCGCTGGAGTTCTTGTTCAGCGTGGGCGTCTGGCCGGGAGCGGCCTGAATGGTCAGGCTCTGCGTCGGCCGGGGGAAGTCTTCGTCATAGGTGGCGCTGTCCAGAATGGTAATGACATCCGCGCCCGGATTGGCGTTAGCGGCATTGATGGCTGCGGATACTGTGGTGAAGTCCGCAGTGCCGTCCTGTTTCACAGTGTACTCTGCAGCCAGCAGGGCGGACGCCGCCACCAGCATGGCAACCCCTGTAGCTGCGAAGCGGAACAAACGGAACATCAGAGTGTTCCCTCCTTTCGGATTCTTGTACGGGTCCCCCCCGGAAGCTCCGGACACCGGCCGGACCGCCGCGTGTCCGGAAGCGGGCCGTAAAGTCCCGGGATCATGCCAAGTATGCCACTCCGTCCGCCCTGTGTCAAGCAGAAATTTGCATTTTGTTAATGTGTTAGCAGACGGACAGAAAATGTTTCGAAACACTCTTGACACAGAGCTGAACACCACCCATAATTGTTAGCAAGCAGGCGGAGCCTGCCAGACGTTTGATCCGGAGGGCCAGCACAATGGAGTCCGCAAAAGTCCGCAGGGGGTTCACCCTGATCGAACTGCTCGTCGTCATCGCCATCATCGCCATCCTGGCTGCCATTCTGTTCCCCGTCTTTCTGCAGGCGCGCGAGAAGGCCAGGCTGACCGGCTGTCTTAACAATCTGAAACAGCTGGGCGTGGCGTTCAAGATGTATGTGGATGATCATAAAGGCCGCTACCCGGCCGGCGCCCAGCGCATTGACCCCTCCACCCCGAAGATCCATCCCGAGCAGTATCAGGGGTGGGTCACGTGGGATATCGCAATCTTCCCGTATGTGAAGAACGTGGCGGTATACGGGTGCCCCTCCGACGGTGCGCGGCGCACGGAGAAGATCCCGGGCGTGAAGCCCCACAAGCGAAGCTATGCTCTCAACGACCAGCCGTTACTGGACTGGATGATCATGGGACGGCCTGCCAGCGGCCCTCTGACGGAGCCGGTGGCCTTCACCTGGACGGAGGGTGAGATGAAGCCGGAGCACTCACGGTACGTGCTGCTGTGCGAATGGGCCTACGGTTTGAAGGTGGATGCCGGCGGGAACCCCATCCCGAACACTCGCGACTACAACACCTTTGGATTCCCTGCCTATCAGTCTCTGGCCGGATACAAGCCCAAGGAAGGCGAACACGCCGGCGGGGCCGTGGTCAACTATCTGTTTTTCGACGGCCACGCAAAGGCCGAGATACCGGAGCGGATGGACGACGACAGCTACTGGGGCTTCCTGCCAAACAGAGGTGTTAACAATCCGGCTTACAGACGGTAAAGTGTTAAGTGCCGGAGCCGTATGAGGCTGAACCGGCCCTGGACCGGCATTCGCCGGTTGGAGGTTAAGGCAGTGGATACATTGCCGGCATATGAGAGGATCGCGAACGCAATCCGCGAGGAGTGGCTGAGCGGGCCGGGAGCCACCCCGGGAAGGAAGCTGCCCACCCTGCGGTATCTTCAGGACCGATTTGGCGTTAGCCTGCCCACCATCTCGCGCGCGCTTTCCCTGCTGGAATCCGAAGGGCTGATTGTCACGCGGCACGGAAGCGGGTCTTACATCGCGGAGCCGTCCCGCTCCGGCAACGGGGGCAACGGTGGCGGGCGGCTGTTGAGTCTGATCGTTCCGCTGCGGCATGACTGGCTGAGTGTCAGAGTCTATCGCGGAGTGGAGCGCAGGGCGCGGGAACTCGGCTTCGGCCTCCTGATGGGCAGCTCCAGTTTCGACGTCCAGCACGAGGAGGAACTGGTCGCGGAGCATCTGGAAGCGGGAGCGCAGGGCATCATCCTGAACCCGATAATGCGAAAGGGAGGCGTCCTTGAGGATGACTACCTGGCCAGGCGGTGGAGGGATATCCCCATCGTGCTGATTGACCTCGGCACGGAAGAATGGGGCCGCCACATCGTCACGTTCGACAATTACCGCCTGGGATACGACATGACCCGCGAACTGCTGCGCCGGGGCCACCGGAACATCCTCTTTATGGATGTCACGCCGGGGACGGTCTGGCGCTCCATCGCCGAGCGCGGCAGGGGATGGCGCACGGCCATGAAAGATGCTGGAATCCCTATTCCCGAACAGTATGCCGGCTGGCCGGGCGTGGAGCGGGTGGAGATGTGGATCGCCGGCCGCGAAGGCGACATGGATGAGCTTGCTGGCCGGTTGCTTGCCCTGGAGCCAGTCCCCGATGCCGTTATCGCCTGGGAGGATCAGACGGCCATCATGCTGACGCAGGCGCTGCTGGGACGCGGCGTGGATGTCCCGGGCGACATCCGTGTGACGGGCTTCGACGATCACGATACGGCCCGGTGGTTCACTCCTCCGTTCCCCACGTCCCGTCCGGGCTTCACGCGGGTGGGTGAGATCGCGGTGGATCTGGTCTACGAGCAGTTAAGCGGGCGAGTTCTTGCTCCCCGGACGTATATTCTTCCGGTTCCGCTGGTCTGGAGGGAGCCTGAGCCCGCTGCAGGGCGCGCCAAGGCTCCTGCGGAGCCGGCCACGGCTGCCAGTACCTGAGAAGTCCCGGGGATTTCACGCGCTCTCATCTTGACCGCCAGAGCGGCGCATAATATAATCGGTGACGGGGCCGGTTGTGAAACCGGTTGCGCACTGTGTGGAGGCCGCTCTGAGTCCGTCGTACGCATGGTGGAGGGATTTTAAGATGTGTCTGCGTAAGAGCAGGGGTTTCACCCTCATCGAACTGCTGGTCGTCATCGCGATCATCGCGATTCTCGCCGCGATTCTCTTTCCCGTGTTCTCCGCCGCCCGCGAGAATGCCCGGGCGTCCTCCTGCCGCAGCGGGATGAATCAGATAGGCAAGGCGCTGATGATGTACGCCGACGACCACAAGGGCAGGTTGCCCCTGGCGTGCTGGTGGTTCGGCTCCGGACCTTACTTCATCGGTGTAAAGCTGAAGCCGTATACCTCCAACAGTATGGAGGTCTGGCACTGCCCGTCCAACCCGGTGAAGATAGACCCGAAGATTCCTTACAACGATCCCATCAACAGCGATCTGACCAACCGCAAGAACCAGAACTTCGCCTATCACTTCAACATGTTCGCGGCGGCTATCCCGCCGGACCCTACACGCGCTGACGGCGGATGGACTGAGGGGCCCGGGGTGCCCAGCAACCGCGGACTTGCCGGGCGGCTGATCGAGGAGACGATGGACTGGAGCTATCCCGCCAGCAATCCGTTTGCCGGGAACTTCAAGAACGACTCGCCTTCAACCATCCCCGTGGTGTGGGACCGGCGCGTCAACTCCATCCATCTGACCCCGGCCGACAGCGCCGCGGGCGGAGTGCTGATGCACCGGGGCGGCTGGAACGTGCTTTTCCTGGACAGCCACGTTGCCTTCCAGCGCGAGAACGACCGCAGCGCCTGGGCGAGGTAGCCTGTCCGCTTAGAGGAGTTTCTTCCACACTCCGACCCTCTCCCGCAGCGGGAGAGGGTTTTCGTTTCATTCTCAGGAACGAATGCAGCCAGAAACGGTGGTCAGCCTTTGCCAAGGGCAACAATAAGCTTTCTCTCCCTGTGGCGGGAGAAGGCTGGATGATGGGGTGAAGCTGTCGTTTCAGCAATTCACCCTACGGTGGTTGAGCCGCCCGCCTGCGGCGGGCGAGTCGAAACCCTGTCCTCCATCGCCTCTGCATTGGCTGAGCCGTCCGCCGGAGGCGGACGTGGCGAAACCGTAGACTGCAGCAAGTGGTCTCGATACGCGCGCCTTCCGGCGCGCTACTCGACCACCTTGGATTGGTTGCGGCTATATCGGCGCGGCCCGGGAGTGGCGGTTCAGGGCTCCGGTGGCGGCGTCGGGCCGGGCGGCGGAGCGGCGCCCTCGGGCACTAGCCCCTCCCGCAGCGAGCTAAGAATGAAGAACGCCACCACCTCGTCCTCGCCCTTGCAGTGCTTCACAGCGTTTGTGATGGCGGTGATCCACTGGTTCTTGGAGAGGTTCGCAAGCACTCGGACCACCTGCACCGGGAATCGTCCCTGCCCGATTGCCTGGTTGACCGTCTTGATGACGGCTAGATGCTCCCGGAGGCGGGCATCTTCGCCCAGTTCCTCCTGATACTGCATCCTCAACTGCATCAAGACCGGCACTTCCATAGGAGATTCCTCTTCTGTTCAAGCAACGTCGGCCCTTCAGGAGCCCCTCTTGTGCGCCGGAGGGGCAGGGCGGTAACATAGGCGCATCTCCGCCTGCTCCAGGAGGGCTTCGATGAGCTATATCACACTCGCCGCCGGCATCGTTCTGCTTTTCTCAGGCGTCTCCGGGTTCTGCGCCGCGCAGGCATTGCCCCGGGATGACGGCTACCGCGGCATCTGGTACGACATGGGGCGCAAATACAGCGGCGGGCTGGGAACGTATCCGCAGCAGCAGCTCCCCATCGCCATCTACGCTCCTGCTGTCAACAAGACCTTCTTTTGCTACGGCGGCACGGTGAAGGGTCAGCGCAGGTTGCTGTATGTGGTCTCGTACTACGACCATAGCACCGGGCTGGTCCCGCGCCCGCGAATCCTGTTCGACAAGCAGACGGACGACGCCCACGACAACCCCACGATGGCTCTGGACGAGCGCGGGCACATCTGGGTATTCGGCAACTCGCACGGCACGGCGAGGCCGTCCTACATCTTCCGCAGCGATCGTCCCTACGATATTGACAGCTTCCAGCAGGTGCTGAAGACCAATTTCAGCTACGGGCAGCCCTGGTTCATCCCGGGGCAGGGGTTCATATTCCTCCATACCCGCTACAGGCAGGGGATCCGGGAACTGTTCTGGATGACCAGCGCGGACGGGATGGAATGGGAGGAACCCCGGCTCCTTGCGAGCTTCTTCGGGCATTATCAGGTCACGTGGCGGTGCGGAGGCCGGGTGGGCTCGATGTTCAACTGCCACCCCGGAGGGCTGGACCGGCGCACCAATCTTTACTACGTCGAGACCCCGGACGCGGGCCGCACCTGGACGAATGCTGCCGGCCAGACCCTGCAGATCCCGCTGACGGACATCGCGAACCCCGCCCTGGTGCACGACTACCTCTCGGAAGGACTGCTGGTTTACCTCAAGGATCTGCAGTTCGATGCGGATGGCCGTCCGGTGCTGCTCTATTTGACCAGCAGGGGGCATCAACCCGTGCCCGAGAATGGCCCCCGCATCTGGCGGACGGCCCGGTGGGACGGCGCCCGCTGGATCATCCGGAGGGTCACCACGTCCGACCATAACTATGATCACGGGTCGCTGTATATCGAGAAGGATGGCACGTGGCGCATCATCGCACCGACGGATCCGGGCCCCCGTCCTTGGGATACCGGCGGAGAGATGGTCGTGTGGACCAGCAGGGATCAGGGTCTGACGTGGAAGCGGGAAAAGCAGCTCACTCGGAACAGTCCACGCAACCACACATACGCCCGCCGGCCGGTGGATGCCCACCCCGGATTCTACGCGCTCTGGGCTGATGGGGACACGCTGGAAGAATCCCCGTCTTTCCTTTACTTCGCCACACGGGACGGCCGGGTCTTCCGGCTGCCGGCTCAGATGACCGGCGAGTTCGCGCGGCCGGAGGAGGTGAAGTGAGCCGCCGCAGCGTCACTCCCGGAGATGCTGGATCAGGATGTTCAGGCCGATGATGATCAGAATGAGCCCCCCGCCGATCTCCGTATTGCGTCCGAAACGGCTGCCCAGCCGGGTTCCCAGCAGCATCCCCAGCGTGGTCATCGTGGCGGCCACAATGCCGATGACCAGAGCCGGATACCAGATCCGCACGTGAAGCATCGCGAAGCTGAGCCCCACGGCAAGCGCGTCAATGCTGGTCGCCACGGAGAGCATCACCAGCGATATGCCGCGGGTGGGGTCGGGGGCCTCCTCTTCAGGATCATCCGTGAGCGCTGCGTGGATGGCGCGTATGCCGATGAAAGCCAGCAGTCCGAACGCAACCCAGTGGTCCCATTTCCCGAATACATCGGCCACCGATTTGCCGGCCAGCCAGCCGAGGACCGGCATCATGGCCTGGAACAGGCCGAAGTGGAAGGCAAGGCGGAAGACCTGCCGGGGAGATACTGACCCCAGGGTGATGCTGGACGCGATGGCGACGGCGAAGGCGTCCATCGCCAGTCCCAGGGCTATGCCGGCAATGTTGATGAAGTCCAATCGCACCTCCGGGGAGAATGGCGCGCCGGTTGCGGCGCGGCGGGACAGTCCATTATAGTCCTTGGCGGCAATGCCAACTCTGCCGGGGAGCCCCTGCCGCCGTGAGCCGATCTGAAAGCCGCGTCACCACCATTCTGTTCGACCTGGATGGCACTCTCATCGAAAGCCGGATGCATCTGTTCCTTCCGGCCTACTATGATGGCCTGGCGGAGTGTGTGCGGGATCTGATGGACAGGGAGTCCTTCATCGCCCACCTCCGCCACGCCACCCGGGCCATGATCGAAAACGACGGAAGCGCCACGAATGAGGAGGTTTTCAACCGCTTCTTCTACCCCCTGGCTGGCCGCACGAGGGAGGAGTTGCAGCCCGTCTTCGACCGGTATTACAGGGAGGACTACCCGGCGCTGCGCGCGCTCACCGAAAACATCCCTTTGGCCGGGCAGACGGTTCAGTGCGCTCGCGATCTGGGTTACCGGGTGGCCCTCGCCACGAACCCTTTGTTTCCCGCCACTGCCATCTTTCAGCGCATCCACTGGGCCGGCCTGCACGAGTCCGACTTCCAGGCAGTGACCACTTACGAGAACTCACGCGCCTGCAAGCCGAACC
>JBBFLP010000149.1:0-8262 GCA_037478975.1 Armatimonadota bacterium | reverse complement strand
AGCTGCCGGGCTGCGTGCTCCCAGTTCACCACATCCCAGAAACCGTCCACGAACTTCGCCCGCGCGTTGCGGTAGTCTATGTAGTAGGCGTGCTCCCACACGTCCAGTGTCAGGAGAGGTGTCTTGCCTTCCGTCAGCGGGGTTCCGGCGTTGGAGGTCGTGACGATCTCCAGCCCGTCTCCCGACTTCACCAGCCAGCACCAGCCGGAGCCGAATAGTGACACTGCGGCGTCACTGAACGCCTTGCGGAACTCCTCGAACGAGCCGAAGCTTTTCTCGATGGCCTCCGCGATGGCTCCCCTGGGAGCTCCTCCGCCGGAAGGGGACATGCTGTTCCAGTAGAAGGTGTGGTTCCACACCTGGGCCGCGTTGTTGAAAAGCGGCCCCTGAGACTCCCGGATGATCTCTTCGAGCGGATGGCCTGCCAGCGGCGTGCCCTCCAGTAGCCTGTTCAGGTTCGCAACATATGTGGCGTGGTGCTTCCCGTAGTGGTACTCGATGGTCTCCTCAGAGATGTACGGTGCGAGGGCTCCTTTCCTCCAGGGAAGGGCCGGAAGTTCGAACTGCATGGCGTGACCTCCTCTCTTGATTGACTGCTGCGATGATCAGCCTTAGCGCCTCGGATTGCGAATCGTAATCATTGTTATCGCGACGATTCGCGTCCGGTCGCTTTGTGTCATCTATCATACCCGTTCTATACGCGCCGCTCACTCCTGTGCAGGCGCATCTCTGCCTTGCAGGAAGCCGCTTCTCGCCGGGCGGTGCTATACTCACGTCCCGGAATCCGGGATGGGTATCCTTCGGGAGGATGCGAGTGAACATCGAAGTGCGCGAAGGCCGGTTGGAGGACGCAGAATTTCTGGCGGAGGGCAACATCGCCATGGCCCGGGAGACGGAAGGTCTGTCTATAGACCGCCAGACTGTTCTGAACGGCGTGCGGGCGGTTTTGGAGGATGCCGGAAAGGGGACGTACTTCATTGCGGAAGCCGATGGCCGTCCCTGCGGACAGTTGCTGATCACCCATGAGTGGAGCGACTGGCGCAACGGAGATGTCTGGTGGATCCAGAGCGTCTATGTGCTGCCTGAAATGCGCCGCGCCGGGGTTTTCCGGCAACTGCACTCGGAGGTGCGCCGGATGGCCATGGAGGCCGGAGCAGTGGGTCTGCGTCTGTATGTGGAGCGTCACAACGAGGCCGCGCAGAACACTTACGCGCGGCTCGGGATGAGTCTCACCGGATATGTGGTCATGGAGGAGATGTTCGGAGCCCGGCCCCGGACCGCCTGACGCTGCGCGGCGCGACCGGTAAGAAATGGGGGAGACCGGCCGCGGCCGGTCTCCCCTGACTTCTGTCCGTCTGAGGGTTACAGTTTGCGGACCCAGACGTTGCGGTAGCGGATCAGGTTGCCGTGGTCCTGCAGCAGCAGGGGACCCGGCTTGCTGAACTCGTGGTCAATCTCCCCGCCGGTGGGCTCGTGCACCTCCAGGTCGTGGTGGATCCAGACGCCGTTGTGCAGCACGGAGATGCGCGCCGGCTTTACCTTCACGCCCTTGTGATTGAACCGGGGGGCGCGGAAGAAGATGTCGTAGGTCTGCCAGTGCTCGGGCGGGCGGCAGGCGTTCACCATCGGGGCCGCGGTGCGGTAGATCCCTCCGCAGTCGTCATCCAGGCTGTCCAGCCCGTAGGAGTCCAACACCTGCACCTCATAGCGCCCCTGCAGATAGACGCCGCTGTTCGCGCGCGCCTGGCCCGTGCAGTCGGCCATCAGCGGCAGCCAGAACTCCACGTGCACCTGGCAATCGTGGAACAGCTCCTTTGAACAGATGTCGCCCGTCCCCGGGACGACCTCCATATAGCCGTTCTCCACCTTCCATCCGGCCGGCTCGTCGGAGCCGCGCTTGTGCCACGCGTCCAGAGAGGTTCCATCGAACAGGACGATGGCGTCCGCCGGAATGCTTTCGTCACCCGTAAACAGCGGTTTGGACACAGTCTCACCTCGTCAGAGTGATCGCCGGTCCCGGTGAGCAGCCCTGAGGGCCGCGCCCGCAGGCTTCCGGCACCGGGCGTCGTTTCCGTCTGGGGGTTCTTCTTCCCGGCGGCAACAACCTGCGCTCCGGCAGCGGTGGGATGCATTTCTTTTCGAAGGGGGCAGGGTGAGGCGTTTGACAGGTAGAAAAGGACTCCACCGCCGGGTGTCCAATCTGCCGCGGCTGGAGGATTATTCAGACGTGATCAAGGGCTATCTCATCCACCTTAGCTACAACATGTGGGCGGATGTTGCCGACCCCGGTGTGGGAGGCAAGTCCCGCTTCATCGGCTGCCGTCCGTATCTCCGGTGCGACCGTCCACTGTGGGACGACATCATCGCCGCGCTGGCCGGCGCAGGAGCCAGTACGATCCTGATCGATATCGGGGACGGCGTCCGATACCGCAGCCGTCCGGAGATCGCCGTTGAGGGGGCCTGGAGCGTTGACGAACTCAAGGGAGCCATCGCCCGCATCCGCGACCTGGGGATGGAGGCGCTCCCCAAATTGAACTTTTCGACGACGCACGACACATGGCTGGGAGAGTATCACCGTTGCGTGTCCACCCCCACGTATTACGCGGTATGCGCCGATCTCATCGCTGAGACCATCGAACTCTTCGATGGGCCGCCGCTCTTTCACCTCGGGATGGACGAGGAGGATCTCCCCAATCAGCGTTTCAACGAGCACGTCACCATCCGGCAGGGTGATCTCTGGTGGCGGGATCTGGAGTTTCTGGCCGGCGAAGTGGAGAAAGGCGGGGCGAGACCCTGGATCTGGTCGGACTATTACTGGTCCAACCCGGAGAGCTTCCGTGACAGGATGCCCCGCAGCATCGTCCAGAGCAACTGGTATTACTCCACGGATTTCAGCGAAGAAAAGACGCCCGTCCGGACATATCTGGAGCTGGACAGGCTGGGCTATGATCAGATCCCCACGGGCAGCAACTGGGAGTCTCCGGAGAACTTCCCACAGACGGTCCGCTTCTGCCAGGAAAGACTGGATGCCGGGCGCGTTCTGGGCTTCCTGCAGACGGTCTGGCAGCCCACTCTTGAGGAGTGCCGTGGGGAGCACATGGAAGCCGTCGCGGCGCTTGGCGAGGCTTTCTCTTGACGGGACTGTGAAATTCTCAATCCCGCGGGCGCAGAAAGTGATATAATGCAGGGTACGGGGCGATGGGGCCCCGCGTCCGCTGAGACGGGAAAGGTGGTGAATGGGCCATGCTCAAGTGGACTGTTCGCAGTATTCTTCTTCTTGTCGCTGTTGCGGCGTTTTCTCTGCCTGCCGCCGCTCAGGACACGGGGGACTATGCGCAGCTCCCCGATGCGTACGTGAGGGGCTTCGGAAGCTATCCCGTTCCCGCTGACAATGCCTCCACCATCGCGAAGCCGGACACGGTCTTCTTCCACATCAACGTGACGGACTTCCGGGGGCTGTTGTACGGCGGGATGAACTACCGCCGGGTCACGCCGGACGGGAAGCTGAAGAGCTACATGTTCTCCACACGCATCGAAGCGCTGGAGATCAAGGGCAACTTCGCGACCATCCGGGCGCAGGCGGTCTACAACGGAAAGCCGGCCTGCATGTTCGTCGAAGTCCTGGATGATACTCCCTCCGGTGACTGGGCGCACTTCCAGGCGAACGGCTGCATGCTGACCGTGATCTATGAGGACACCGCCGGAGGTCTGAACAGCGGCGACATCAAGGTCTGGACGAAGCCCGCTCCCAGAGCGGTGGCGATGGGCGCCGGGGCGATCGCCCTGCCGGGGCCCGTTGTGGACAAGCAGAGGCTAGGGGTGTTCCAGTTTAAGGCCGAGACAACGCCCGCAGGTCCGGCTGGCTCGCTGCACTACACCGACTCGCCTTACAATGCCGCCTCTTTCGGCAACAACATCTTCGTCCCCCGCTGGGAGAAGTTCGGAGCCGTCGCTAACAGGGCGGAGATGGCTGGCCGGGGTTATTGGAACGGCCGCCCCGCCATGGTGGTAGTCAAGGTGGAGGACAATGTAGACCCGCGAGCGCGGTATCTTGTAGCGCCTCCGCCGGACTTCTTCGAGGTCCAGGCGAAGCTCCTGAATGCGGATCCCCGACTGGGTGCGCCGGAGTATGTTGCTGGAGGTCCTGTCATCCGGGGCGACATCATCGTGAAGACGGAGCGGGCGGTCACAGACTGATCCGTCCGGATCATCCGCTCCAGATGAACATTTCAGCCGGCCCGCGAGGGCCGGCTTTTTCCGTTGTTACCGTGCCAGTCCGGTGCATCCACGTGATAGAATGACGGCAGCCATGAGGACGGGAGTCGCCAGTCTGCCGCTGCACGGGGGAAAAGCGCCGCGATGGCTCTTTTCGCGGATGTGCCGTCTCGCCGGGCTCATGACGGAGATGATCGTCGCGGAGTACGGCCCGGAGAAGATGCTGGAGCGGCTGAGCGATCCCCGCTGGTTTCAGGCTTTCGGATGCGTGCTGGGGTTCGACTGGCATTCCTCAGGCGTCACCACCACCGCCTGCGGAGCGGTGAAGGAGGGCATCCGCGGGCGGGAGGTGGATCTGGGCTTCTTTGCCGCCGGGGGCAAGGGGGCGGCGTCCCGCAAGACCCCTGAGGAGATCATCCGGCAGGCGGACGCGGCCGCTCTGCCGGTGGACGCCGCATCGCTGGTGCGCGCCAGCCGCCTGGCCGCCAAGGTGGACAACACCGCCCTGCAGGACGGCTATCAGCTCTACCATCACGCGTTTTTCTTCACCCGTTCCGGAGCCTGGTCCGTGGTGCAACAGGGGATGAACGAGGCGGCCCGCTATGCGCGGCGCTACCACTGGCATTCGCCAACGATGCCCGGGTTCGTCAACGAACCGCACTCGGGGATCGCTGCGGAGCAGAAGGCAAGCCGGGTGCTGAATATGGTCGCTTCGGAGTCCGCCCCCGCCAGGGATGCTGTGGTGGACCTGCTGGCGCAGGGCCCGGCGGCCGTCGCGCGCGAACTTGCCCTGGTCCAGCGGCTGGAGCTGCCCGCCCGGCACTGGATCGCCCCGGAGGACATCCGGCCCCGCGGATTCGACCGCGTTCTGATCTCAGCCTATGAACAGGCCCCCCGGAGCTTCGAGGATGCGCTGGAGGTCCGGGGTCTGGGTCCGAAGGCGCTCCGGGCGCTGGTGATGGTGGCGGAACTGGCCTACGGGACCGCCCCCAGCTGGCGGGATCCGGCTGTGTATTCGTTCGCTCACGGAGGAAAGGACGGCATTCCCTATCCGGTGGACCGCCCGGTCTACGATGGCACCGTCGCTCTGCTCAAGCGGGCCATTCAGGAATCGGAGATGGGCCGCAGCGAGAAGCTGGCAGCGGTGCGGCGTCTGGCGTCTTTTTGGCCGGAGGGTGTCTAGTGTGAGGGCCGGGAACAGCATCCGGCACGCCGGAGTGAACGGGATCTGATGCCTCCCCTGAAGAACAAGCTGGCCTGGTCCTTCTCGCGCATGCGGACGTTCGACTCCTGCCGGCGCAGATACTACTACCAGCATTACCTGAAGTGGGGTGGGTGGGATGAGCGGGCGCCGGAGGAGCGGCGGCTTGCCTATCGCCTCAGCCGGATGACCTCCGCGGACCAGCTGGCCGGCGAGCTGGTGCATCAGGGGATCGAGGATGCGCTGCGCCGCTTCCGCTCCAACAGGCTGGTGGTGGGGTCGGATGAGCTTGTGGCCACTGCGCTGGTCAAATGGGATCGCAAGCTCGCCGAATCACAGTCCGGCCGATGGAAATATGACCCGAAGCGCGTGACCTGCCTGGTGGAGGATTATTACGGCCTGCCGGACCGCGACGCGCGTCTGGCGCGCGGGAAAGAGCGGGTGGAGGTATGTCTCCGCAGCTTCTGCGCGTCCCGCACTTGGGAGGAGCTCCGCCGAGGCCGTGTCGCGAACTGGATGGCCACGGACGGCGATTCCTTCGAGACAGTCGAGGTTCTGGGCATACCCACCTACGGCCGTCCCGACCTGGCCTACGACGCATCGCCGCCCGATGAGCCGAAGTCCAGGCTTCGAGTGTTCGACTGGAAGACAGGATCGCCGCGGGATTCCGATGTCCTGCAGGTTCGCTTTTATGCGCTGCTGGCCAAGAGCCGGTGGGACTTCCCGCCGGAATCCGTCCGGGCCCGGCTGGTTTACCTTTATCCCTCGCCGGTGGAGCAAACAGTGGAGGTGACTCCGGATGGGATCGAGGACGGCAAGCGGGTTCTGCTGGAGTCCTGGGAGTTGATGAAATCGGTCCTGGCGGATGTGGATGAGAACATCCCTCTGGGCATCGAGCATTTCCCGGTCACCCGGCGCCCGGAGCTTTGTCTCCGTTGTCCGTTTCAGGAGATTTGCAATGACCGGCCCGGATCGCCGCCTGCCACGGACACCGCGGCGGAGGAGGATGATTTCGATCCCTTTGCCTGACGCCCGCCCTCAGCCGTGCAGCGCCCTTGCCGCATAGAATGCGGCGAAAAGTACCGGCTGATGCAGGAGATAGATCATCAGGCTACGCCTGCCCGCCCAGGCAAGGAGTCGGGCCGCGGGCGAACCGCTCTGCCACTGCCGCAGCGTCTTCAGGGGCTCGGAGCGAAGCAGCTGAGTCCCGCCCCACATCCCCGTCAGGAATACGCCGGCCCAGGGGAAGAGCGGCACATAGTCTTCCGTCATGGGTTTGAACGTCATCATACCGATCCACCGGAGGGCGGGGGCATCCAGCGCCGGGACGTGCAAGATGTGCCCCGCGATGATGACCGCCACACCGGTCCATAGAGCAACCTTCGGTCTTCCAAGGAAAGCCAGACCGATGATGCGGGAGGCGGCGATGCAGTGGAGCACGCCGAAGAAGATCCAGCTCTGCGGGAATACCAGCCAGCTTCCCAGGGAGACGAGTACTGCCGCTCCCGCCACTTCGCCCAGCCCTTTCAAGAACCGGCGTGGGTTCAGACCTCCCGCGGCGCTGATGCCGAGGCTGGCTCCTGCGGTCAGAAGGAAGCTGGAAAGGATGATGGCCCGGAAGCTCAGCCAGCGCCAGTCGTAGTTGAAATCCGCCCGGATGTGCCCGAAGTAAGCCAGGTCGAAGCAGAAGTGGTAGACCACCATCAGCACGATGGCGCAGCCACGGAAGACATCGAGAATCTGCAGACGAGCGGCGCCAGGAGAGCCCATCTCAGGCCGCCTCTTATTGCATCCACCCTGCTTTCCCTTCCCTGACGGCCAGGAAACACAAGGCCGGCGGAAGGTGCTCCTCCCGCCGGCCCTTATGCGAGATACAGGACACGCCTATGCCCGGTTGCGGTGGCTCTTCAGCAAAACCGGTAGCCGCAGTCCGGCAAGTCCCGCCAGGCCGCCTGCCAGCCCCAGAAGGCTGATGGGCTCAGGGACGATCGTTACCGAGGCCACCAGCGCCGCGGATGCGCTGGCATTCTCGAAGACGAAGAACTCGTCAATGAAGTCAAAGCCGCTCTGAGCAGGTACAGCAAAACCGAGGATCTGCAACGTGTACTCCAGACCGCCGGAGTTGAAGACCCTTGGAGCGAACGTGGTTGGCAACTTCACGTAGTCGGCGCTGGCAACCGGATCGTCAGTATTCAGCGTGCCGATCAGCTCCAGCGAGTATTGGAAGTTTTCCGAAATCCCGGCCGGGTCGGTGAACGCCAGGCTGATCTGGAGATCCACGAAGTCCGCATGCGTGCCCGGCACGATGCTGCCGTTATAGTAATCTAGGGTAGTACCTACGACGAACGGGACTCCACTGGCTGCAATGAAAGTCTGGCCGGTGAATGTCAGATTGTTCGGATTCGGTGTGGTATCGGGTGTTCCCCAGGTGAAGCTGTTAGTTCCCACACCCGTTACAACCATGCCGGATGGGCCAATGGGGCTCACGAAGATGCCGGACGCTGCCCCGGTTACCTGCTGAGCGCTGGCACTGGAGAACAGCAGAAGTACAGTCATGGTGGCGAAAGCCAGGCACCTAAGAGGCCGTTTCATGTCAGTCTCTCTCCTTCCTCGTTTCCTAGATGGGGGAGGCGTTGCCGTCTTCCCCATCTGAGTGCGATTCGCAAAAGCAACCGCCAGCATTGTATCACGTGATATTCCCGGTACCGACGGCCGGACTCCAAATAGCAAAATCAGGTATTTTTGCGGGGGATGGCGGACGGCTTACGCTCAGCAGGAGCGCGCTGCGGTCTCGTGGAACTCATCGGTCGTGACTCCAGTCTTCGCCATCACGAATGCCCGCGTCG
>JBBFLP010000148.1:0-8305 GCA_037478975.1 Armatimonadota bacterium | reverse complement strand
TTCTGCTGCCCGACCTGGAGGGCGTGGACACTCCCGAGCAGCAGCTGGCCATCTGTCTGTCCAAAGCCGGTCTCACCTCCCCCCGCGGCATCCGGCTTTACCGCTTCACGGTGGACCGGCATCGCTGAACGCCTTCTGCATCGTGGACACGTCGTCTTCCCGGGCGGGCCTCCTCCTGCTGGTCTCTAGCGAGTCTGCGTTGCCGCGCTTGATCGCCTGGGGATGGGCAGATTCCGGAGGACGTTCTGTTTCCCGGGAGTTTTGCGAAGCTCAAAGGCATCGAAGAGGTCGCCGGCGGCAGTCCAAGATTCATAGGAAAGCAGATTGTCGGCGATCCTGACCACCTGGTATAGCTGCACCCCTTCCCCGGAACGGGCCATCCAGGCCTGCCGTTTGACTGGACGCTGCTTCGCCCCTGCCACGGAGGAGACATAAACCGTGCCGCCAATGAGCCCGCTCCTTGCGTAGGCGTGGTCGTGCCCTGTGAGCACAAGATCCACGCGGTGTTTCTCGAACAGAGGCTTCCAGTGTTTGATGAGAGAGGAGTTGTCTGTACGGTCGGCCCGGAGTGTGAAGAGAGGGTGGTGGAAGATGACAACTTTCCAGGTTCCTATCGGACACTCAAGAACGCGATCGAGCCAAGCGGCCTGCTCGTCGTGCATACGGACGCTGTTCAGGACAACAATTCTGGCTCCCTGGTAATCCAGGTAGTACGAGGTCTCCTCGAGACCTGCGATCCCGTTGAGCGGAAGGGCAAACTGTGCTCGCCAGCAGGGAGGAAGGGTCTTGTCGGTATACTCGTGGTTTCCTGCGGCAGGGACGACGGGGAGCATACTCACGATCCAACTGCCAGCTTCGAAAAACTCTGCCCAGAGGGTATCGTCCGATCCCGAATCCACCAGGTCTCCCGCAAAGACCAAGAAACTTGCCTCGCGGTTTCGCCGGAAGGCTTCACGGATTACGCGGGACCCCTGCTGGAGAATGTCGTTCTGGACGTCCCCGAAATACAGGAATGAGAACGGCTTTGGCTGACTGCTGGCGGTCCGGAAGTGGAACCACTCGCTCCACCGAGTGCCGTCCCCCACCCGATACGCATATAGCGTGTCTGGGGCAAGGGTGGTAAACACAACCGTATGGTGTCTGGCAGTCCACTGGGGAGAATCCTGAGGGGTGGTGGTTGCCGGAACAGTCCTGGCACGGTGTTCAAAATCCGGCCCGTCGCTTGCGATTGCGACCTGCGCGACGGGTCTGGTCACGCTTGCATCCGTGCGCCACGTCACCGCCTGCGTCGTGGCGGGGCTGTCGCTCCAGGTCAGGACGATGCGATCAGGGAGAGGGGACGGAGCATAGAGCGATCGTTCCAGAGCCTGGCCGGCTGTCTGGGCTACGGAGCAAATTGTGCTCGCAAAGACCAGAGCCGAACAGAGAAACAGCCACTTCAAATTCCTGGACATCATCGCAATCTTTACTCCTTCCCTGGAGCTTTTCACCGTCTACTGCCAGTCCCAGACGGCAAGATCTCAACCAGCTCATTGGTACCGTCGGGCCGCTTTCGGAGCTCGAAGGCATCATACAGCTCCCCGGTTGCCGTGTGGGATTCAAAGGTGAGCCGGTCATCGTTGATACTGATGACCTGGAAGTGCTGCGCGTTCTCGCCATACCTCGCAAGCGTTTCCCCTTTCGCCCTTGCCAGGTCCAGACCGGCGACCGATACGACGTAGACAACACCGTCCACCATGTGACTCCGGCCGTAGGAGTGGTCGTGGCCTGTCAAGACCAGATCAATGTGATGCCTGTCGAACACGGCCTTCTTCCAGTGCTTGATAAGGTACTCGTTGTCCTCACGGTCTGGGTGGACGGTGAAAAGCGGCGTATGGAACACCAAAATCGTCCACCGGTTAGGGTTGTCCTTCAGCACGCGGTTCAACCACGTTCCCTGGTCGCGGAGGCGTCGCTGCGAGTCGAGGGACACAATTCGCACGCCCTGGTAGTCAATGAAATAGGCAGTCTCCTCTACCTGCTCAATGCTGTTCAGCGGGAGTGTGAACTGATTCCGCCAGTGCCCTGTGAGGACTCCGTTGTTGTACTCCGTGTTGCCGGGTGTCGGTACCATAGGAACAGTAGCGTACAGCCATCCCCCAATGCCAAAGAATTCTCCCCAGAGCAGATCATCTACCCCTCCCTTCACCAGGTCGCCCGCGAAGACAAGGAAGCGCGCGTCGGCCGCGTGACGGAACGCTTCGCGGATGACCCGGGAGCCATGTTGCCGTATGCTGTTCTGGACGTCCCCGAAATACAGGAAACAGAACGGCTCGGGATCCTCGCTGGCTGTCCGGAAGTGGAACCATTCGCTCCACGTCTGCCCGTCCCCCACGCGATAGGCGTACAGCGTGCCGGGGGAAAGTCCCTTGATGACGGCGGAATGGTATTGCGACCTCCACGGCCCGGCATCGAATGGTGAACTGGTCGCCGGAATGATTCGTGTTCGGGCCGCTTCGATGGGACCGCCGGCGGCCACTGCCACTTGGGCGATCGCGTTCCTGACAGTCGTGTCGGTGCGCCACGTCACTGCCTGGGTGGTGCGGGGATCATCCGGCCAGGTCAGTATGACACGGTCCGGCCGGGGCGATGGCCGGTACCGCTCCGCCACGGTAGCCATCTGTTCTGCTGCTGCAGGTAGGGCAGCCCGCAGGAGCAGAATACTGAAGCAGATGCGGTAGAAGCGCCGGTTTGTTCCCATGGTCTCCTCGCAGCGATTAGACCCTGCGGCCACGCGTCCGGTTGCTCACCGGGTGCTTGTTTTGCGGATTGCGGCGTCAATGCTATGCGACTCCGTGGATTAGGATAGCAGAACAGCATTCCGCCGTTGCCGGAATAGAGGGCAGCGGGCCGGTTTCTCCCGGGGTTTACGATGATCCGAGTGCCTGCCGGATGTCTTCCACCAGGTCTTCCGGGTCCTCCAGCCCCACGGAAAGACGGACGAGGCCTTCCGTGATGCCCTGTGCGGCCCGGTCCTCCGGTGAGAGAGAGGCGTGCGTCATGGTGGCCGAATGGGAGATGAGCGACTGAGCGCCACCCAGGCTCTCCGCCAGGGTGAACAGCTCCAGCCGGGACGTGAACGCCTGCACCGCGGCAAGCCCGCCCTTCAGCTCGGCGCACACCATCCCGGAAAAGCCGCTCATCTGCCGCAGCGCCAGCTCGCGCTGGGGAAAACTCTCCAGACCGGGATAGGAGACCATTGCCACAGCCGGATGATCTTCCAGCACGCGCGCTACCGCCAGGGCGTTCTCCTGGTGTGCCTTCATGCGGATGCCAAGAGTGCGGATGCCGCGCAGCGTCAGCCAGTTGTCGAACGGCGAGGGGGTGGGGCCGCAGGCATTCTGATAATCGTATAGCGCCTGATGCAGCTCATCGTCGTTCGTCGCCAGCGCTCCGCCCAGCACGTCCAGGTGTCCGCTGATGTATTTTGTTGTGCTGTGGAGCACAATGTCCGCTCCCAGGGCGAGCGGTTGCTGGCAGAAGGGGCTAGCCATGGTGGAATCCACCACCACGAGGGGCGGTGTGTCTGCCTCGCGCGCGATCGCGGCGACGGCTGCAATGTCCGTCAGGGTGCCAAGCGGGTTGCTGGGCGTCTCGATCCAGATGAGCCGCGTATCTTCCCTCAGTGCCTGACGGACGTTTTCCGGCTGTTCGGTCTCCACAAAGGTGACCTCGATACCGGTCTTCTGGAGCATCTTTGTGAAGAACCGGTGCGTTCCGGCGTACAGGTGAAGCGAGGAGATCAAGTGGTCGCCGGGGCTCAACAGACTGGCGACCGCCGCCACTGCCGCCATACCGCTTGAAAAGCACACAGCGTGGCGGGCTCCCTCCAGCGACGCCAGAGCCTCTTCCAGGGCTGAGCGGGTGGGGTTTCCGGTTCGCAGGTAGTCGTAGCCGCGCGCGGCGCCCGGGGCGTCCATCTCGAAGGTGACATTCTGGTAAAGAGGCGGCACCACCGCGCCGGTCCGGGTATCGGGCTTCTGCCCGGCGCGAACAGCCCTCGTCTGGAATCTCATCGGCTCTGCTGGCTCCTTCTCCACAACCGCCTGCGGGTGGCAGGCGTCTCATGGGGAGATATCACAGGCAGGCTCAGGCGCGCAAGGTATCGCGAATGATTCCGGGTGGCGGATGCGCGCTGGGGTGGCGATGGAATCTGCGAAATTGAAGGTGTTTCGTGAAACCGGACGTGCCCTGCAGACGTCAAAGCGGGTGGACACTGCGGCCCGGCGTATGATATATGGCAGAATCAGGGTTCCCGGGGAGGCGCAGCCCCGGAAACGCAGCGTCAAATATCTGCGCAAAGGCGGTGGAGTCAGCCGCCGGCCCGGGCCGGCCTTGAAAGAACAGGGGCCCGGAGCAAGAACGAACGAAAGGATGCGAGACTATGAAGAGAGTGGCTATCGTTGCACTCGCTGCTGTGTTGGCCCTTGGGGTGGCGGGAGCTTCCAGCGCTCAGGGGTGGTTCCACGTTCAGGACACCAAGCCCAACACCATCAAGGTTGGCGCGTTCTGGCCGAGCGACGGTGATGTCCGCGACGCGACGGATTCGCTCTGGTTCGGGTTCGGCTATGAGCGCATCATCAACGAGATGGCGGACACCGGCGCGGTGATCACCGGCGAGGCTTCCTGGCTGGTGCAGTCCGACCTGAACATCGTCCCGTTGACGCTCAACTGGAAGAACTACGGCGTGGGCGGCGGCGCACGCTCGTGGTACTGGGGCGCGGGCATCGGCGCTTACATCGTCAGCGCCGATTCCGGTGTCGCTTACAACGACGTGACCCGGCTGGGCTACAACGCCTTCGTCGGCATCCCGATCAACAACATGCTGGACTTCGAGCTGAAGTACCACTACATCAAGGTCTCCGGCGACAACGCCGGCGGTCTGTTCGCCACAGTGGGCTACAAGTTCTAAGCTGCATTTGCGGGAGGAAGGTCTCTTCCCAATCGTATCGTATGCAAAGGTGACAGGGCGGACCCGGAAGGGTCCGCCCTTTTTCTTGAACATTCCGGAATGCGAGCGACCCTCAGTTTGTTGGCCGCGGCGGGCGGCGGATATAATGCCTCACGTGGACAGAGTCATCCTCATCACCAATGACGACGGGGTGCATTCCCGCGGCATCCTTGAGCTCAAGCAAGCCCTTCAGGACATGGGGGACGTCTACGTTGTCGCCCCGGACCGCGGCAGGAGCGCCTGCGGGCACGGAATTACCCTGCATAAGCCTCTGCGTCTGCACAGGGTGACTCTGGCCGACGGTTCGGAAGGGTGGTCTACATCGGGACTGCCCACGGACTGCGTTCACATCGGTATCGGCGCGGTCTGTCCCCGGCGGCCGGATCTGGTCTTCTCCGGCATCAATCTGGGTGCCAACCTGGGGTGGGAGCTCACCTACTCCGGCACGGTGGCCGGAGCCATGGAAGGGGCAGCCTTCGGAGTGCCTTCTGTGGCTATCTCCGTCACCACCTACGAAGATGGCGATGTGTTCGGCCCATCGGCGCGGTTTGCGCGCAGACTGGCCGACATCCTTCTGGCGCGTCCCTTGCCGGAGGGTGCCTTTCTGAACGTCAACGTTCCGGCGCTCCCTGAGGAGGATATTGCCGGGGTGGCGGTCACCCGCCTGGGGATCCGGCGCTATCCCGGGCGTGTAGAGGCCCGCCGGGATCCAGTCGGCCGGACGTATTACTGGCTGGGCGGAGACGAACCGGAGGACGGGCTGGAAGAAGGCACGGATGTCCTTGCCGTCCGGGAGGGGTTCATCTCCGTCACTCCGGTCCATCTGGATCTTACGGCCCACTCAGCCATCGAACATGTGCGGAGCTGGCCGCTGGATGGCTGTCTCGCGGGAGCCGGCTCGCCCGCGGCGGACTGATCTCCGTTCAGAAAAGCGGCTCCAGGATCTCACCCCTGATTCCCACCATCTTCACGTCAACAGGCACCTGCTTACCTGCGGCAAGCACAGCCTGTTTTGCCGCCTGAGCCAGCCCGAAGCAGCAGGGAACCTCCATGTGCAGAACTGTGATGGATCGGATGTCGTTCATCTCGACGATGGCGGTCAGCTTCTGCAGATAGGCCCCGATGTCGTCGAATTTCGGACACCCAATCACCACCGCGCGTCCCCGCAGGAAGTCCGGGTGGAACGACGCCAGGGCGAAAGGCGCGCAGTCGGCCGCGATCAGCAGATGAGCACCCTGGAAGTACGGAGCCGCGGGGTTGACCAGGTTGATCTTGACGGGCCACTGGCGCAGCTCGCTCGGAGCAGGGGGTGTGTGGATATCCTGCGCCGGGCGCGGCGTCTGATCCCGGAAGTCCATCATCCGTGCTCCGGGGCATCCACTATGGGCAGCCTGAGTGGCCGCCGGCGGATGCGCGGCGTGCGAGTGAGCGTGATCGGCCGGCGAGATACCCTGTTCCTGCAGACGCTGCCCGACGGCGGCTTCGTCGAACTCCTCGGCCTCGCGTTCCTCGATGGTTATGGCGCCCTGCGGGCAGTGCCCCAGGCAAGCCCCCAGTCCGTCGCAGTAGCGCTCGGACACCAGCTTCGCCTTCCCGTCCACAATGGCCAGTGCGCCTTCCACGCAGTTCGGGATGCATAGACCGCATCCGTCGCACTTCTCTTCGTCTATGCGGATGATCTTCCGCAGCGTCTTGACAGCCATCTTCCGTCAGGTCTCCTTTTTGCCGGGTCGGTGGAGAGAACGGGGCAGCAGACCCCGCCGTCAGTCCTATGATAGGCGTCGTGGGGAAAGGGAGCCTTGACGGAGGTCAAGACCTCAAAAAGTCCTCTCAGGAGCAAAAATGCTCAGCGGGCGGCCTCGGTCAGCCGTGAGATCTCGGCAGCCTTCTCGTCTGCGACGCGGGTGCTGAGGCCCACCCAGTAGCGTTCCGGATTGCGCAGGCGGCGCATCTCAGGTGTCAGCTCGGCGATCCGTTCCTGCGCGTAAGCTCTGATGGTATGGATGTCGGGTCCGGGTGCGACCCGCCGCCCGTCGCGCAGGACGCACTGCAGCATCTCCACCGACTTCAGTTCCGGACCAAAGGTGCGGGTTCGGGCATACTCCACGCGGTTGTGAGAAACGCATAGCTTCCCCGCCGGAAGTTCCTCGTCCAGCGCCAGCAGCACATCACCGACAGGCGCCCCGTCCGCGCGGTAATACCGCACAACCCGCTTCGGTCCGGGGTCGGTGGTCTTCTCGATGTTAGAAGACACCTTCATCTTGCTGGTCATCCGGCCGTTCTCCGCCACTGCCACCAGCTTGTAGACGCCGCTCAGCGCAGGTTCGGAGCCTCCCGTGACCAGGTGGGTTCCCACGCCCCACGAGTTGATCCTGGCCCCCTGCCGTTTCAGGTCGGCGATCAGCTCTTCGTCCAGATCATTGGATCCCACGATCAACGGATCCTCGAATCCCGCTTCCGCAAGGGTGCGGTGCGCCAGCTTGGAGAGATAAGCCAGGTCCCCGGAGTCCAGCCGCACGGCTGCTCTGCCTTCCCAGCCCTGTTTCCTTCGGGCCTGCAGCACGTCCAGTGCTGCAGGCAATCCGTTCGCCGCCGTGTCGTAGGTGTCTATCAGCAGCACGGGATTCTTCGGAAAGACGTCCAGATAGGCCTGGAATGCCGTCTTTTCGTCGGGGTAGCTCATGATCCAGGAGTGAGCCATCGTGCCCAGCACCGGGATGCCCAGCAGCTTGCCGGCGAGCACGTTGGAGGTGCCGCAGCATCCCCCGATGTATGCCGCCCGGGAGGCGCTCAGCGCGCCGTCCGGACCCTGAGCACGCCGCAGGCCGAACTCGATGACGGGGTCTCCCTCCGCTGCGAAACAGACCCGCGCCGCCTTGGTGGCCACCAGTGTCTGGAAATTCAGACGGTTCAGCAGGAGGGTCTCGATCAGCTGCGCCTCCGCGATCCCCCCGTGCACCCGCACAATCGGTTCGTGGGGGAATACCGGGGTGCCTTCCGGCATAGCCCAGACTTCGCCACGGAAGCGGAACTCTGGCAGCCAGTCCAGGAATTCGTCTGGAAACGTTCCCAGTGAACGCAGCCATTCCACCGCATCTGCCGAGAAATGCAGGTTCTCCAGATCGTCCAGAAGGTCTCCCAGACCAGCGAAGACGCAAAACCCGGTGTGGGAGGGAAGGGCGCGGAAGAAGTATTCGAAAACGGCCGGTGTGTCCTGACGCCCGTGGTGGACGTATCCGGCCATCATGGTCAACTGATAGTAGTCTGTCAGCAAGGCCATCGCTTCCGGTGGCCAGATTCTGCGGTCCATACGGG
>JBBFLP010000147.1:6556-8324 GCA_037478975.1 Armatimonadota bacterium | reverse complement strand
GTTGAGCCGTCCGGCGGAGGCGGGCGTGTTGAAACCACGGGTGTGGAAGGTCTCGATACGCGCGCCTGCGGCGCGCTACTCGACCGGCCTAGGGGGAAGGTGGCTCGGTATTCGGAAGGCACAGTGATGCCGGGGCCCCTAGGCACGCGCCAATCACCCCTTCCGCAAACGCACGCAGTGTGATACAATAACTTGAAATCCAGGGAAGGATGCCGGCGCGGCGCGCTGCGCCGTCTGCCGGAAGCAACAGGATGTTGTCCCGCACATGGCAATAGACCTCAGGCAAGAATCCTCCACGCGCTTTCAGGTGCGCCTGCAGCAGTTCGAGGGGCCGCTGGACCTGTTGCTCCACCTGATCCGCGAACAGGAGCTGGATATCTACGATATCCCCATCGCACAGGTGACGGACCAGTATCTCCTGTACCTGCAGCGGATGGAAGAGCTCGACCTGGATATCGCCGGTGAGTTTCTGGTGATGGCGGCGACGCTCATCGAGCTGAAGTCGCGCATGTTGCTGCCCAGGCCCCCGTCTCCTCCCGAGGAAGAAGGACCCGACCCTCGTGCGGAGCTTGTGGAGCGGCTTCTGGAGTACGAGAAGTACCGTGAGGTGGCCGCCCTGCTGCGCGATCAGGAAGAGACCTGCCGTCTTCTGTACTCCCGGACCGTGGAGGTGGATCCCGAAGAGCTCCCGCCGGTTCCGTCGGGCACTGTGACCACTGCCGACCTGCTGGCTGCGCTGAAGCGCGTGCTGGAGAGGGCCGAGGTGGAGAAGGAGCCCGCCGCGGTCATCCCCAGGCGCCGGATCACCCTCCGTCTGAAGATGGGAGAGATCCTACGCCGTCTGAAGGAGAGTGGAGGACGCCTGTCGTTCCACGACCTGTTCTCTTCCGAACGCACGCGGACTGAAGTTGTTGTGGCCTTCCTTGCCCTGCTGGAGTTGCTCAGGCAGCGGAAGGTGGACGCACAACAGGAGCGGTGCCTGGGAGAGATCATCATCTTCAAGCCGGCTGGCGAGGCTGTGACATTGGAGGCTGTCTCGCCATGACCTCTGACGGGGGATCGCTCTCGCTCGACGACATCCGGCGCGGCGTTGAGTGCCTCCTTTTCGTCAGTCCCACGCCACTGACGGCGCGGGAGATGGCCCTGGCCCTGGAGGTGGATGAAGCGCTGGTGGAGCGGGCCGTCCGTGAGCTTGTTTCGCGTGATCCCTCTCAATCCGGTCTGATGGTGCGGGAGGTGGCGGGCGGCTTCCAGATGGCCACCCGGCCGGAGTATGCCGTAGCCGTTGCGCGCTTCGTCGGGAAGAGGGCGCAGAAATTGTCCCGCGCGGCGCTGGAGTGCCTGGCCATCATCGCCTACAACCAGCCCTGCACTCTGCCGGAAGTGGATGCCATCCGGGGTGTGGATTCGTCAGGCGTCGCTAAGAGCCTTATGGATAAGGGGCTCATCCGGGAGCTTGGCCGCAAGGATGCTCCGGGGCGTCCCGTGCTTTACGGCACCACGGAGGAGTTTCTTGTCTACTTCGGGCTGAAGAGTCTGGACGATCTTCCGGACCAGGCCGTCCTGGAGCAGATGGTCAGCGAGCGGGCGCAGGCTGTTCTGGAGGAGACTGAGGATGCATCGGTGGAGGATGCGCGAAGGATGGTGGAGCAGGTCTTCCCTCCCGATGAGCAGGATCCAGAAGACGGCGCGCAGGCGGATGCCGGCGAGCCGCTGCAATCCCTCTAGACTGTAATCACGCGAAGGCTGCCCGGAATGCGTGGCCTGC
>JBBFLP010000147.1:1584-6456 GCA_037478975.1 Armatimonadota bacterium | reverse complement strand
ATGGCCAGCACCACCAAGGTGATGACGGCTCTCCTGGCTCTGGAGCTGGGGAATCTGGACGACGTGGTGACGGTCCCGGCGGGCGTGCAGCAGATCCCGGAGATGTCGTTCCATCTGATCCCCGGCGAAAAGCTCACTCTCCGGCAGCTGCTCTATGCGGTGATGGTCCGTTCTGCAAACGATGCTGCCGTGGTGGTGGCCCGGCATATCGGGGGCACGGAGGAGCATTTTGTGGAGCTGATGAACCTCCGGGCGCGGCAGCTGGGATTGCAGGACACGCAATTCCGCAATCCGAACGGATTGCACGCGGAAGGGCACTACTCCACCGCCGCGGACCTCGCACGGCTTGCGCGTGAGGCCATCGCCACGCCGGGTTTCAACGAATTCTGCTCCACCCGCTCTATCGTCATTGAGCGGCCGATGAGCCAGGACCGCCTGCTGCGCAACACAGCGCGGTTCCTGCGGGACTATCCGGGTGCGGACGGCATCAAGACCGGTTATACGCGGCAGGCCGGACGATGCTTTATCGGCTCGGCCACGGTAAATGGCTGGCGGGTCATTACGGTGGTCCTGAACAGTGTAGACGCAGGGGCCGACACCCGTGCGCTGATGGACTACGCATTCGCCCGTTTTGCTCCCCGGACGCTTGCGAAGGCGGGGGATATCCATTCACGGGTTCGGGTGGCGGGCGGAGATCCTGAAGAGCTGCCGCTGGCCGTGGACTCGGACCTTGTCGTCTGCGTCCCGCGGACGGGAGGCGCGGTGAAGAAGCTGGTGGAGTTGCGGAAGCTGGAGCCTCCCCTCAACCGTGGCGACAGGGTAGGGGATCTTGTAGTGGAGGTGGATGGCAGGCCGGTGCAGCGGGTTGCCCTGGTGGCCGCGGATGATGTGCAGCCCCGCCGTTCGCGCAATCTCCTGTTTCTTGCCGTTCTCAGCTCATTTCCGGCGGGCTACGTCTACCTCAGGCGCTCCCGCAACGGGGGATAGAGAATGCAGGAGCGGCTCCAGAAGGTTCTGGCCGCCTGCGGATGCGGGAGCCGGCGGGAATGTGAGCGGTTCATTGTGGACGGCCGGGTTGCGGTGAACGGGGTGGTTGTCACGGAACTCGGTACGCGCACCGACCCGGAACGTGACCGCATCACGCTGGATGGGAGGCCCGTTCAGCCTCCGCCGTTACGCTACATTGCGCTTTATAAGCCCCGAGGAGTGGCCAGTACGCGGCGCGACCCTCACGCGAGGCGCACTGTGATGGATTTCTTGCCGCCGGATCTGCAGCGCCTGTATCCTGTGGGGCGGCTGGATGTCCCCAGCGAGGGACTGGTGCTCCTGACGAACGACGGCGACCTGGCCAATCGCCTCACTCATCCGCGTTACGGTGTGCCGAAAGTCTACCGGGTGACCGTCTCCGGCATCGTGACGAATGCGGAAGTGGAGATGTTGCGGCGCGGGATGGATCTGGAGGACGGCCGGACCCTGCCGGCCGGTGTGGTGGTGGATGCCCGCGATCTGAAGGAGGACCGTACCCGTTTGGAGGTCGTGCTGACGGAGGGACGGAAGCGAATCATTCGCCGGATGTTCGAGGCTCTGGGACACGAGACGCTGAGGCTGAAGCGAATGGCCATCGGGCCGGTGACCCTGCGAGGTCTGAGGCCCGGGGAGTGGCGCGAGTTGACTCCCGAGGAGCTGGCTATGCTGGGCCGTTCGAAGCGTGGACGCTCCCCCGCCGGACCGGCTCGCTCTGCCGGGAGACCCCGTCCAGAGTCCGGAAGACCGCAGCAGCAAAAGAAGAGGAAATCCTGAGAAGATGCGCACGCCCAGCTTTTCCCGTCTCTGGTCAGTGCTCTTTCTCCCGGTCGCGTGCGGCGCTTTGTTGGCTTCGTGCGGCGCGCCAGGCCGGTCACCTTCGGAACCGGCCGCGGAGGCATACAGCTCCCCCCGCCGCATCGTTTCTCTCAGCCCCGGAACCACGGAGATTCTGTTCGCCGTGGGCGCTGGCGATCGCGTGGTGGGAGTGACATTTCAGTGCGATTACCCTCCGGAGGCCGGGAAGCGGGAGAAGGTGGGGGATGTCTCGATCAGCATCGAAAAGGTGGTGGCGCTGAAGCCGGATCTTGTGGTGGCTGACGAGTTTCTGAACCGCGAGGCGGTCCGGTCTGTCCGCAGCCTGGGGATTCCCGTGGTGACCACCTCTCCGAAAAGTCTGGAGGACGTTGCGCAGGCTGCCGAGACCATTGCGGCTGCGTGCGGCACGCCGGAGCGGGGACGGAAGGTGGCCGGAGAGATCCGCTCCGCGGTGGAGCGGATGAAACGGACCCACCGGGGACGATCCGCCGTCAGGGTGCTGTTTGCCGTTCAAGCCTCTCCGCTGTGGGCGGCGGCTCAGAACACGTTCGTGGATGAGATGATCGCTCTGTGCGGCGGTGTGAATGTTTCGAGGCAGGCCGGGAAGGACGGGTTTGTGCTTTTCTCTGAGGAGAGCGCGGTTGCGGCCGCGCCGGAGGTCATCCTGGTGACGGATCGGCCCGCGCTGGAATACTTCCTCCGCTCCTCCGCCTGGCGGGGATGCCCGGCCGTGCGGCGGCGCAATGTCATTCAGGTGGATCCCGACGTGTTCCTGCGGCCTTCTCCCCGCATTGTCGAAGGGTTGCAGCAGCTTTCCGCGATCATCGGATCGGCGCAGGTGACACAGTGAAACCGCGTGCGGCGCTCCGGACAAGACTGACGCTGGCGGCAGCCGTACCGGCGTGCCTTCTGGTGGCGTGTTTCTTTGCCGCCCTGTGGACGGGGGCGGTCGGAGTGGGGCCAGGGGAGGCGCTGGGACAGGTGGCCTCCCACCTGAGCGGAGAGGCCGGTCCGGAGACCAGCATCATCTGGGATCTGCGCTTGCCGCGCATCCTGCTGGCTGCGGTGGTGGGCGCAATACTGGCGGCGGGCGGGGCGGCCCTGCAGGGACTCCTGGGTAATCCGCTTGCCGAACCCTATACGGCGGGGGTCTCTTCCGGGTGCGTGCTCGGCGCAAGTCTGGCGGTCATCCTGGGGCTGGATTCGGTGGCGGGCGGCTGGCCGGTGCCGGCTGCCGCATTTCTGACGGGGCTGGCTGCGGTGGCGCTGGTGCTTGCGCTGGCGCGCCGCTCCGGCAAGCTCGATGTCAACACCTTTCTGCTTGCGGGCATCATCGTCGGGGCGTTCTTCTGGGCGGTCACCACGTTCGTGCTGAGTCTTGCCCGGGAGGATATCGCCCGGATCTTTATGTGGCTGGCGGGCAGCTTCTCCGCGCCTTACCCGTGGGATTATCTGAAGATGGCCTCCGTGATCGGTCTGCTGTGCCTGGCGGGGTTGTTCTGGAACGCCCGGGACCTGAACGCATTTGCGCTGGGTGAGGATCAGGCGCGCTCACTCGGGGTGGAGCCGGAGCGCTTGAAGGCGATGGTCATCCTGCTCACCACGCTCGGGACGGCCGCTTGCGTCTCGGCGGCCGGGGTCATCGGTTTCGCCGGCCTCATTGTGCCGCACGGGATGCGCCGTGTCTTCGGTCCTGACCACCGGCCGTTGCTGGTGTCATCAGCGCTCTGTGGAGCCTGCCTGCTGGTGCTGGCCGATGCGCTTGCCCGCGGCCTTGCGCCGCCGCGCGAGATCCCGGTGGGCGTCATCACCTCCATTATCGGCGCGCCGGTCTTCCTGTGGATTCTGTCGCGGGGGCGGGCCTGACCGTCATGCTGAGCCTGTGCGATGTGACTGCCGGCTACCGGCGCGACCGTCCGGTGCTGCGCAGGGTATCGTTGGAGATCCTTCCCGGCGAGATGACCGGCATCGTCGGACCCAACGGAAGCGGCAAGACCACTCTGGTGCGCGTCGCTTCCCGCTCGCTGCGTCCCCTCTCCGGGACTGTGATGCTGGACGGAGCGGATATCTGGCGGCTTCCCGCACGCGGCTTTGCGCGGCAGGTGGCCGTTGTCCCGCAGGACACCCTGGTCCCCTTCGACCTCTCCGCGCTGGAGGTCGTGTTGCTCGGCAGACACCCGCATGTGGGGCGGCTTCACATGGAGACCCGGGAAGACGAGGATGCGGCGGTGGCCGCTCTGGAGATGGTCGGAGCCGGACACCTGGCGCGCCGGTCCGTGCGCCGGATCTCGGGCGGCGAGCGCCAGCGCGTGGCCATCGCCCGCGCTCTGGCTCAGGAGCCCCGCGTGCTGCTGCTGGACGAGCCCACCGCTCATCTGGACCTTGCGCATCAGACGGAGGTGATGTCTCTTGTGGCTCGCCTGTGCCGAGACAGGGGAATTGCTGTCGCCGCCGTGCTGCATGATCTGAACCTTGCGGCTGCCTGGTGTCAGAGGCTGGTGGTGCTGGCGGAAGGCAGGGTGGAGGCGGACGGGCCTCCGTCGGCCGTCCTTTCGGAGTCCCTGGTCGCCCACGTGTGGAATGCCCGGATGTGGGTGCGCAGGAATCCGCTCACGGGACGGCCGTTTCTGCTCCCCGCTCCGCCGCCTTATGAAGCGGAGCGCCACGAGACCGGGGATCGCCCGCTGGTGCACGTGATCTGCGGTGGCGGCAGCGGTGGACCGGTCCTGAGCGCCCTGGTGCACGAAGGGTTCCGGGTGACGTGCGGAGTTGTCAACGTGGGGGATTCCGACGAGGAGCTCTGCCGCGCGATGAACATCCCGCACGCGGCCGAGGCGCCGTTCTCGCCCGTCTCGCCAGAACGCTCCGAAGTCAACCGGCGGATGGCCCTGGAGGCGGACGCTGTTGTCGTCACCCCTTTCTGCGTCGGACCGGGCAATCTGGACAATCTCCGGGTGGCGTTGGATGCCCAGAACGCCGGGAGGCCTGTGTTCCTGCTGGCGGACGGGTCGCCAGAGGATGTGGACTACA
>JBBFLP010000147.1:0-1484 GCA_037478975.1 Armatimonadota bacterium | reverse complement strand
GCCACCACAGCCAGCCACCACCGCAGCCCGATGGCCGCCATGAATGCCGAGAGCAAGGCGGTGCCCGCCAACGCTCCGCCGATGGCCCTGCGGTAGGAGACCGGTTCGTTACGGTCGTCAAGCTCCGACGGACGTCCCAGCGCGCAGCGCCAGACCTGACGGAGATATCCCCGTCCGATGTAGAGCACCATCACTGTGATGGCGATGTATCCTCCGAACGCCTGTTGGCGCACATACGGGAAGTCGCGGATGCCGTCCAGCGCGAAGACGGCGGTCAGCACCATCTGCAGCTTCCAGAACCAGTAGAAGAACACGCAGGAGAACAGCAGGTCGGCGCGCAGCAGATACCCGATGCCGATGACGAACGGATACAGCGTGTAAGGTGTCCAGCCGAGTGCGCTCCATGGCTTGGATGCCAGGTTCCCCGCCAGGTCGCGCCCCTCGAACCCGACGTTGATCGTCGGCATAGACGGGAAATAAACTGCCAGGCCATTGAACACCACGATGGCCGCGGGCAGGCTGAATCCCAGCCAGAACAGGCGGCTCCTCCACATTCCGGAGGAAGGATCCGCCATCGCTACAGGCAGCTGCACCAGCGGGAACGGGAGCCGCTCGTGCTCGGACCAGCTTTTTCGCACCAGGGTATTGACGCACTGGATGACGAACATCAGCAGCGTCACAAAGCCCACCCACCAGGCGGCTGGCTTCCACCATACCTTCCAGAAGCCATCGGCATACAGGTTTGCGTTCCCTTCCCACAGCGCCCGCACCGCCTCCCGGTCGGTCACCAGCAGCCATTGCGGCAGCAGTGGATGAAACTTCTCCGCCCACTGGTTTTCAGGTGTGGCGAAACGGAACGGATACGTCATCATCCCCACCAGAGTGGGCATCATGTCGTGCCCCGCCAGCGCGCTGGCCACCGTGGTCATCGCATAGATCAGCAGCAGCTCCGCCACCGTCAACGCCGCCCGTGGCCGTATGCGCCGGACCAGCGCGTTCAACCCGGCCAGAACGGTCAGCGTGAACACGGCGTTCGCGAAGATGGAGATGGTGGTGGGGTACGGACCGTAAAGCACCTTCTCCATCATCAGCACCCAGTAGTCGTTCAGGGGGATGACGAGAAGCGCAAGCACGAAAGCCCTCAGCCGTACGGCCGAAGGCGGCGTCTGTTGTCCGCGCGGGCCGGCACCCGGGCGGGAATCCGGAGAAGCTGTCATCTCTGAACGATGGGTTATCCGCGCTCCTGCGCTTTTCCTTCTCTCGGGGCCGGAGGCGCAATTGGCGCCTTCGGTGTATATTCCATGGGAGCCGCAGAGGGAGGCTCTTCCGCCATCAATGCCGCAGATCATAGACATCACGATGCCGCTCAAGCCCGGGATGCTGATCTATCCCGGCAATCCGCCTTTTGAATGGGAAGAGTACCGCAGTGTGGAGAGCGGCGATTCCTCCAACAACTCCCGCTTCTCCATGGGGTCTCACGTGGG
>JBBFLP010000146.1:5887-8385 GCA_037478975.1 Armatimonadota bacterium | reverse complement strand
TCTACGTCATCCTCGCTGGAGGAACCTCTCGCGGATGAACGTCAACAAATGTTCGGCAATCTCCTGCTTGCTCATCATGGGCAGAGGATGATCCTCGCCGCCACGAGTCAGGAACCGTACCTTGGACGGGCCGGGCCCGAACGGCTGCTCACCTTCTCCCGCGCTGTTGGCGACGATCATATCCAGGTTCTTGCCTTCGAGCTTCTGCCGGGCATTGGCGACGAGATCCTCCGTCTCCAGCGCGAAGCCCACCAGAATCTGGTTCTGCTTCTGACGGCCCATCTCCGCCAGGATATCCGGGGTCTGATGTAGCTCCAGCGTCCTGCGCTCGCCCTCCTGCTCCAGCTTTTTCAGCTTTCGCGGGGACTTCACAGGCGAAAAATCACTTACGGCGGCCGCGCTAATCAGCACCCGGCAGGATCCGAAATGGTTACGCACCGCCTCCAGCATCTCCGACGCAGTCTGCACCCGCACCACGCGCGTGACATCCGGAGGCTGCATCTCCGTGGGACCGGTCACCAGGGTGACTTCTGCGCCCCGTTCCTGAGCCGCGGCTGCGATGGCAAACCCCATGCTGCCCGTTGAGTAGTTGGAGAGATAGCGCACCGGATCTATCGGCTCGCGCGTGGGACCGGCCGTGATGAGGACGGGAACATCCTCCCAGTCGTGCCGGGCTGCGCCCAGTAGCAGCCGCTCCACCGCCTCCAGGATCCGCTCCACCGGCGCCATCTTCCCCACGCCTTCATACCCGCAGGCCAGTCTGCCCTCCACGGGATCAACAAAGTGGTAACCCATATTCCGCAGGCGGTCCACATTGGCGATGACGATGGGGTTCGTCCACATATGCGTGTTCATCGCCGGCGCCAGCAGCACCGGACAGGGCGCGGCCATGGCCAGGGTGCTGACGATCTCATCCGCGATCCCGTTGGCGATCTTGCCGATGATGTTGCCCGTTGCTGGAGCGATGACCAGCAGGTCCGCGTTCTCCACCAGCGCAACGTGCGCGACGGTGCGCTCTTCGATCTCGTCAAAGACGCCCGTCAGAGGGGTGTGTCCGGTCAGGGCGCGGAAAGTGGCAGGGCCGACGAAGTGCACAGCGCTCGGTGTCATCGCCACGTGCACGTCGGCTTTCAGCGCTGCAAGGGAGCTCGCCAGCTCTGCAGCCTTATACGCTGCGATGCTTCCCGTGACTCCCAGGACAACGCGCTTGCCTTCCAGACTTCGAAAACTCATGATGCCTTCACGATCCTGAGGTGTTCGGCCCGCAGGATGGCCCTGAGATCCTCCGCTGCCCGCTCTGTGGAGTCGTGGATGATGAGGTAGTCGTATTCCGCAGCGGCTTCCATTTCACGGCGCGCTTCGGCCAGCCGGCGGCAGAGAGATTCCTCCGTCTCTGTGTTCCGTCCTTTCAGCCGCCGCTCCAGCTCTTCAAACGAAGGCGGGGCGAGAAACACAAGCACCGCCTCCGGCGCCGCCTTCCGGACCGAGACTCCGCCCTGTACGTCTATGCGCAGAATGACGTCCAGCCCCCGCGCGGTGTGCTCCTCCACGAACCTCCGTGGCGAGCCATAAGAATGTCCGAACACCTCCGCGCTTTCAAGAAGTTCCCCCGCCTCCTGCATGCGGCGGAACTCCTCGACACTCACAAACTGGTAATCCACCCCGTCCTGTTCGTCTGGCCGGGGTGGGCGAGTGGTGCAGGTGACCAGACGGACGCAGCCCGGTGTCGTCTTCAGGAAATGCTGCAACAGGGTGTCCTTCCCGACTCCCGAGGGGCCGGAAAGGACCACAATGAGGCCGCCCGTCCGGCTAAGCGTCCTGGGCTCCCTCATCCGGAGAGTCGTGGACCGGTCCGGGTTGCCCCAGCCTCTTTGTGAGAGTCTCTCTGGCCAGTCCTGAGACGATGATCTGACCGCTGTCTGCGAAAATGACGCTGCGCGTCCGATGGCCCTGGGTGGCGTCAATCAGGCGGCCCGTCCGCCGCGCTTCCTGGATGACCCTGCGCACCGGGGCCGAATCGCTGCTGACAATCGCGATGATCCGTTCCTTGACCACCGCATTGCCGAATCCCACGCTCATTGCTGTGACGCTGATTGTCGGGGTCCTCCTTGTCCGCAGTGTGAGCCCGCTGCCGGGCGCAGCCGCCAGGGCCGCGCACCGTGTGATTGTCACCCGAATAATGCGGAATAAGCGGGTCCGGGGGAGTATATGCCATATCTCAGCCCTCTGTCAATCACCCTCCGCCGGTCACGTTCGCTATAATGAGAAAGGACTGAGATGCAGACGCGGACTGGTGACAACAGGACGGGGAGCGCCCGTTTCGATGTCGTTGTGGTGGGCGCAGGGCACGCTGGCTGCGAAGCCGCGCTTGCCGCCGCGCGCCTGGGCGTCTCGACTGCGGTGGTCACTCTGTCGGCCGAGCGGGTGGCGCTGATGCCCTGTAACTGCAGCATCGGAGGACTGGCGAAAGGCCAGGTCGTCCGCGAGGTGGACGCGCT
>JBBFLP010000146.1:0-5787 GCA_037478975.1 Armatimonadota bacterium | reverse complement strand
GAAGCGGACGCAGTCGTCATCACAACCGGCACTTTCCTGAACGGCCTCTGCCACTGCGGGGAGAAGCAGACTCCGGCTGGAAGACGTAACGAGGAACCCGCCACAGAGCTGTCCGAGTCCCTGCGGTCGCTGGGCTTTCCGCTCGGCCGTCTGAAGACCGGGACCACGGCGCGGGTGGACCGGGAGAGTCTCCTTTTCGACCGTCTGGAGGAGCAGCCATCTGATCCCGAGGCAGGAGCGTTCTCATACCTTACTTCTCCTGCGCGGCGGGAAGGGCTTCTCTCCTGCTGGGTGACCGCCACCACTCCGGAGACCCGCCGGATCATCCTGGAGAATCTGCACCGCTCGGCGATGTACGGCGGACGGATAGAAGGGATCGGGCCGCGCTACTGTCCTTCGATTGAGGACAAGATCGTCAAGTTCCCGCACAGGGAGCGTCATCAGGTATTTCTGGAGCAGGAGGGGTGGAACACCCGGTCCATCTACGTCCAGGGAATGTCTACCAGCCTGCCAGAGGATGTGCAGCTCCGGTTCCTGCGCACTATTCCCGGGCTTGAGGAGTGTGTAATGCTCCTGCCCGGCTACGCCGTGGAGTACGATTTTGTCCCGCCGACGGAGCTGTATCCCACACTGGAGACAAAGCGGGTTTCCGGCCTTTTCCTGGCCGGGCAGATCAATGGCACATCCGGCTACGAGGAGGCCGCGGGGCAGGGACTGATCGCCGGGATCAATGCTGCTCTGAAGATCCAGGGCCGGCCGCCCTTCGTGCTCAGCCGAAGTCAGGCCTACATCGGCGTGATGATAGACGACCTGGTCACTCGCGGCGTGGACGAGCCCTATCGCCTGCTGACCAGCAGGGCGGAGCACCGCCTGTTGCTTCGTCACGACAACGCCGACTGCCGCCTGACTCCGCTGGGGCGCGAACTGGGGCTGGTGACGGATGAGCGGTGGGAGCTGTTCCGTGAGCGGCAGCGCCTTCTCCAGAGTGAAAAGCGTCGCCTCACGGAGACCCGTCTACCGGCGGAGCTTGCCGGTCAACTGGGCCTTCCTTCGAATGCGGGGCTCACGTTTGCGGCTGCTCTGCGCAGACCGGAGATCACCTGGGAGCAGATTGCCCGGTTCGACGGCCTCAGCGCGCTTCCCGCGGACGTTTCTCGCCAGCTGGAGATCGAGATCAAGTACGAGGGCTACATCCGGATGCAGCAGGATGAGGCGGATCGCAGGCGAGGAGTAGAGGATTGGCGCATCCCGGAGGACTTTGACTATCACGCCTGTCAGGCCCTGTCGCGGGAAGGGAGGGATAAGCTTTCCCGCGTGCGTCCCACGACAATCGGGCAGGCGGGCCGGATCCCCGGTATCACTCCCGCGGACCTTGGCATCCTGATGGTGTTGCTGCGCCGCCACCGGGAGCGGGAAGCGCAGGCCAGCCGTGCGTAAGCGGGTGGTGCTTGCAGCGGTAGCGCTCGGTGCGATGATCGCGCTGCCGGGCCAGGCGGTAGCCAGCGCGGCTGTCACCCTGACCAACGTCATCGTTACCAGTTCCCAGTCTCTGGAGAGGCGGGACTTCGCCGACGGGGTTTTCTACGTGGCCACAGGCAACCGCAGCGCCGGGTTCAAGGTACACAACCTGGCCGCCCCATTTGCAGGATGGGTGGAGCGCGGTGACATCGTGAGGATTGACGGGCTCCTCCAGGTTGAGGCCGGTTCGGGGGAGGCATGCGTTGTGACCTTCGGCGACATCACAGTAAGCCCGCTCGGAAGAGGTGATGTACGTCCCCTGTTCATGAAAACGGGCGACCTGGGAGGGCAGCCCGTCCACGAAGGTTCTCCCGATGAGCGTCCCGGCGTCACTCGGCCTGCCCCACGCGGCCCCCACAACAAGGGGCTCCTGGTCAGCCTTGCGGGCGAGGTGACGCACGTCAACCATTTCAACCGGTTCTTCTACGTGGACGACGGCTGCGGCCTGGACGACGGTTACGGGCCGCCCGGAGTCCGGGTGAGCTGCGACTACCAGGACCTCTCGTTGGGTCAGGCCCGCACACCGTTGCCGGGTCTCGGGGATTTCGTCGCCGTGACGGGAATCAGTTCCAGCGAGGTATGGCAGGGCGAGATCATCCGGCTGGTGAAAGTGCGGGATGAGAACGACATCAGGATCATCCGGCCCTGGCCGCTGGTTACCGGCTCTGACCGGGGCGTTCCAGCCGCGTTCGCTGCAGGCTCCGGGCGGTGATTCCGATAATCCTTCTGACCACTGCCCTGATGCTGCGGGTGTGAACTTCGAAGGAGAGCCTCCGTGCACGACGAGCCTGAAAAGCGGATCTGGAATCTGGTGAGCGGAGCCGCCACCCGGGGGGATCTTGCGGCTATCGCCGCGTGGACCTTTGAATCGCGCCAGGTGGCCAATCTGAAAGGGGATGGCGGCTGGACTCCCCTTCATATCGCGGTTTCCCGGGACGAGCTTGCGGCGGCCCGGTTGCTGCTGGAGGTTGGAGCCGATCCTGACTGCCGCTCCGAGCACGGCTGGACTCCTCTCCATGTGTGCGCCGCTTCCGGGAAGGATGACGGCGTGACACTGCTGCTCCAGTGGGATGCCACCGTGGATGCAAGGAACGGCTCGGGAGCCACTCCTTTGCACCTTGCTGTCTCCAGCGGTCACCGCAGCACTGTGGAACTGCTACTGGGGTGGGGAGCCGATCCAAACCTGCGGGATGGGCGCGGATGGAATGCGCTCCACCGCGCTGCATATGCCCGGAATCCCGGACTGGTGGAACTGCTGCTGGCACGAGGCGCCGACGCCCGGGCGCGAACCGCGGACGGGCTGACGGCGCGGGATCTCGCCTTGCGGGTCCTGGCGCCGGAACTGGCGGAGCAGTTGCGCCGCGCTGCTGCACGCTGACCCGCAGAAGACCGGTAGACCCATCCTCTCGTAAGGCTGCGTCTTAACTGTGAAGGGGGAATTCTCTGCGATGGCGCGCTTGGTCTGCCTTCTATCTTTCCTTCTCTTTGCCGCAGGAACCAGTGTCAATACGGCGATTGCCGGGGCTGACCTGTTTGCCGCTGCCTCCGCAAGAGCGACGTTCCCGGTGCTGGAGCCTTCTGCCATCCCTGCTGGCTTTGTCCTGGCTGGAGTGGAGCTTCTGGGCAACCCTCCGGACACGCTGGTCGCAACGTATCATGCTCCGGATGGACGGTCGCTCTTTCTGATGGAGGGCGACCCGGATGGCCTCTCCTGTCCGGAGTGCCGCGAGACAACCGTGGGTGCGCGAAAGGCGTCCTACCGCGTAGACCGGGCAGAAGACGGCTCCCGGCTCGTGAGCCTGGTGTTCGTGGTGGACCGCACCGGCATCTCCGCCGGCCTGCGGGATGACGGGAGTGCGCCGGAGGCCGACGCGCTGAGCATTCTCCGTGAGTTTGCCGCTTCGCTCCAGCCTGTGGTGGCTGCTGCCGCCCGGCAGAAGGATCCGCTGGAGGAAGCAGCCCGTCAGGCGTCCTTCCCGGTCTACGCCCCGTCCTGGCTACCGCAGTATTTCACGCTGAAGAGCGTGACTTACACTCCTCCCCCTGATGCGACAGGCAGCGAGCAGGTTTTGGACGAACAGGTCACGCTGGTTTATGCGGATCCAGTCAAGTCCATCAGTCTGGCCATCCGGGGAGCGGGCAGGGTCAAGTTGCCATCCGGACCGGGAACAAGGAAGCTTACAGCTGGTGGATGGCCGGCCGCTGTTCAAGAAACGGAAGGGCGCCGCCTGCTGGTGGTCTCAACAGGCGACGCATCCATAGTCCTGACCGGGACGGTGCAGGAAGATACGTTGATCCGCATTGCCCGGTCTCTGAGGCGGGTTCAAACGGACGCGCCGGCTTCTAGCCGTTGATCGCTTTCAGAGCGGCCTCGTTGTCGTTGGTGTTGAAAACCAGCAGAGCCTGAGAGCCTCCGGCCGAGCTTCCGTGGGAATGGCCAACGCTGAGGCCAGCGCCGGCGATCGCGGCCGCGACGGCTGCAGCCGCGCCGACCGTGTCATCTGTGGTGACCAGCAGGACAGGCTTCTCCGTGAAGTGATACCCGGCGGCGCTCAGCGCATCCTTTGCAGCGTCCACATCCGAGGCGACCGCCTTCAAGTAGCCGAATTCCCCGTCAACGTAGGCGGTGTAGGCGCGAAGGTTGACGCCTTTGTCCGCAAGCGACTTCAAGATCTTGGCAAGTTCGCCGGGCCGGTTCGGCGCGGCGACGGTCAATTCCAGAGCTGTCTCAGCCCTCGCCATCTCGTTCTTACCTCACAGGGTTTGATCATCACCGGCTACCCGGAGGATTACGGGCCGCGGCGGCGACATCGGGAGTATGGCGGCCGCTGCTGTTTCCTGTCAATACGACAGTCGGGAGAGGGAAAGACAATCCCGGGGCGGGACACCTGCTGTCCTGTGGGAGAGAAACCGGCCGATGACGTTCCGCCCCGGGTGGGGCCGCCCGCCCGCGACGAGTCCCCCACGGCGCGCCGCGGACCAGCAGCCCGCTAATCACTGTAGCCGCAGAGTCTCACCGGAAGGTCAACGGCCGCTTACGGTTCTGTCAATCCCTGGATGACCACTCAAGGCAAAGAGCCTTCGCGGATGGCCAGACCGTTCCTCGAGCGGACGACAGTTGCTGTGCGCGTGCCGGCCGAGGAGCCATCGGTACGGACGAAAGCCACTGTCAACGCCTGACCCTCGCGCGCCCTGTCCAGTGACAGACGGAACGGGCGCACGTTGCTAATGGCCAGCGTGCGTCCTTCGCTTGAGAAAACGGCATAGGCGGTTCCCGGCGGCAACGTCCCGCGGATCTCCCAGACCACTGCCCTGTGTTCCCCGCCGCTGATCTCAAATGTGCGTTCTGCTCTCCGGGTAGCCGACGAGATGAACTCCCTGTCTCTGACTGGCAGACGGATCCGGAAAGCTTCTATGTCGCCCTGGACGGTGACTCCGAGGCGCGCGAGTCCATCCTTTGTGAATGCATCGTCCTGCTTGCCGACGATGGCAGGCAGGGGGATCCAGCCTTGGCCCGGAGCCAGCATCTCCACCACCGGCGAGCCGTCACCCAGGGCCAGTACCCCTCCAAAAAGCGGCGGCCGTCCCTCAAGCGCTGCATCCCCGTCGAGAGGGGCGACGACCATGCTCTGAGGCATGACAGGCTGAGTCCGGGCGTGCGCGGCCGGGACGATCTGAAATCCTCCCCGGCACTCCGGCAGTCGTCCCTCGTCCTCCGGGCGAAGCGCCGGCGCGGTGGATATGGTGACGACTCCCCCATGGTTCGTATTGAGAGCGCCCACACCGGTGTATGCCGTTCCGTCGAACCTTCCGACTCCGCGGACCGGACGCAGCACCGTCGCAATCCTCTTACGGGTGCCATTGCTCGTCAGCGTCTCCACGCTTCCTCCGGCCTTGTTCCAGAAGACAATCTCCACGGGGGGATCTGGTACTTCGCGGCTGTCTATACGCAAGATGTCGCCGGGCGTTGGCCGCCAGTCCCTGGGGATCTCACGAACGCTTCCGGCCTGTTCCAGCCGCACCGGATCCCCTGCAAGGGGGGCCAGATCGCGGAAGATGGCAGTGCCCGCAGGAATGTCGGTGAGGATGGCGGATGGTCCGGGGACGTGTCCTCCGTAGCGATGCGGCAGGTGCCCGAACTCGCGCGGCTGGATGCTGATCCCTCGCAGATTGCCCCCGGATGCCGGGAGGCGGATCCTGATTCCATGGACTGCGGTAGCCGCGACGCTTCCGGGCGGAGCGTACCTGGCTGCCGGGAAAGTTTGTACA
>JBBFLP010000145.1:6340-8471 GCA_037478975.1 Armatimonadota bacterium | reverse complement strand
CGTGTGCGCCGTGCGCAGGTGAATGGCGTACGTCTCCCCATTTCCGCGGGCCAGAAACCGGACTCCCGTGTAAGAGCTCGCATCCATAGAGCTCCATCTGCCGGCCAGCGGAAGACGGGCCTGGATAAATCCGCCGTTATTCTCCAGGGACACTTTTCCACGGAGCCGGATGCACCTCTGGCCGTCCCAGTCTATCACCGACGCCTGGCCGGATGATCGCCCTCCCATCACCCCATCGGTGAAGAACTGCCAGCGTGGACCCAGGGTGGAGACTCGGTCGGAGCGGGAAAAATCATCAAGCACCAGTGGCCGCCGCTCACCACCGGGAGAGGCCAGCGCGGCGCTGGTCGCAAGCGCAAGAATGATGACAGGCATTCGCATTACGAACCCTCCGGCATTCTCAACGCACGCAAGCACCCTGCCGTTCCGCGCCCTGCGGGGAGGAAGGAGGACGTGCGCTGAAGAACTGCCCTTCAGCCGGAATCGCCGGGCCCTGCAGCAGCGGGGTCAGGCACAAAGCTTGGAATCAAGGCTGAGAAGGGCACAACGATGAACAGAGACCGGAGCATTGAACTGTTGAACAAGGCGGTGGGCGACGAGCTGGCGGCGGTCCACCAGTATATGTATTTCCACTTCCACCTGGACGATCAGGGCTTCGGCCCTCTGGCGGCGCTGTTCAAGCAGACCGCCATCCGTGAGATGATCCATATCGAGATGCTTGCGGAGCGGATCCTGTTCCTGAAAGGGGACGTGGAGATGGTGCCGAGTGCGCCGGTCGAGCGCATCCACGATGCGGAGCAGATGCTTCTTAAGGCGCGGCAGATGGAAGAGGAGAGTGCGGCGGACTATAACCGCTCGGCGTCCGAGTGCGCCGCGAACGCGGATTCCGTCTCCAAGCAACTCTTCGAGACCCTTGTCGCGGACGAAGAGCTTCATTACGACAACTACGATAAGCAGCTGGACAATATCAAGCGTTTCGGACCGAATTACCTCGCTTTGCAGTCATTCGGGGGGCCTTCCGAGACAACGCCGGGCGGCGGCGCTCCCGCGGCCGGAGCCTGAGTGACGGGCAGATTCCATTCTCCTGAAAGGGCGGAAATAGCGCGGGTATGCCGGCTCAGGTCTGAGACCAGGATCCCGTGAGCACGGAATTCCTGATCGCTGTCGCGGTCGTGTTCGCGGGTTCGCTGGTGCAGGGATGCATCGGGTTCGGGCTGGCTCTGGTTGCCGCGCCGGTTCTGATGCTGGTTGATCCGTTCTACGTTCCAGCGCCTCTGCTCATCGCCGCCTTTGTCCTGACGCTGATGATGAGCGTGCGGGAGCGCAAGCAGGTTGTCTGGTCCGCACTTACCTGGGCTGTGGCCGGGCGCATCGCTGGTTCGGGCGCGGCGGCCGCGCTGGTGGCCACCCTGCCGGAGAAGCACCTTGCGCTGCTTTTCGGCATACTCCTTCTGCTGGGAGTGGCGCTCAGCGGTCTGGGCCTCACCGTGACCCCCACGAACCGGACGCTTCTGGGCGCCAGCGTGCTGTCCGGCCTCATGGGTACCATCACCGCGGCGGGCGGTCCGCCAATGGCGCTGCTCTATCAACGAGCCTCCGGTCCTCAGCTGCGGGGAATGCTTTCTGCGTTCTTCCTGACCGGTACCATCATCTCGCTGGCGATGCTCCGGGTGGCTGGAAGGTTCGGCCTTGCCGAGCTCAAGGCCGGGCTCCTCCTCGCTCCGGGGGCTCTGCTGGGCTTCGCTCTCTCGGGCAGGCTGCGTGGCTGGGTGGACGGAAAGGCGCTCCGTCCGCTGGTGCTGGCGTTCTCAGGGGTATCCGCCCTCGCCGTCATCGTCCGGTCGTTGCTGACTTAGCCACTGCGCCCTGATGCTTCTCCGGGTGGCGTTCAATACATCAAGTAACGTCCACGTTCGTCCAGCCAACGCCGCTCGTCCGGGATCAGCCGGGCGTCCAGGTCCGCCGGAGTGGACGCCGGATTGTCCACCCATTCCCGCAGGAACGTTCCTCCCGAAAGCAGGTCTATCGCCAGCCGCTCCGTCTCATACTCATACGGGAAGACCCGCCAGATCTCGTAATCCGGATGCAGCGTCCGGATGGCCTTCAGAATGAGCGCCGCAATGCGATAGGG
>JBBFLP010000145.1:0-6240 GCA_037478975.1 Armatimonadota bacterium | reverse complement strand
CATCGCGCCATGTTCAGGCTGGAAGCGTTGGGGCTCGGGTTCACCCAGGGAAGCTCTGCAAGCGGCCAGCCAAAGCCCGGAGCCGCAGCCGGATCGTAGCCGGTCAAGGGGATCACTCGGAGCTGGATATCCAGCCCTGCTTTGTCTGCGTACCAGCGGGCCACCTCCCCGAGTGTCAGACCGTGGCGCATCAGAAGCGGACCGATGCCCACCATGCTTTCCCATCCCGGCTCCAGGATACTCCCCTCTGCGGGGCGGCCTGCCGGGTTGGGACGGTCCAGGATCCAGACGGGTTTCCCCGCCTGCGCACAGGCCTCCATCATATAGCAGGTGGTCGTCACGAACGTATAGATCCGCGTGCCGATGTCCTGCAGGTCAACCAGCAGTATGTCGAAGGAGTCCAGCATCTGCGGGGTGGGGCGCCGGTGCTCGCCGTACAGACTGAAGACGGGGATGCCCAGGCGCGGGTCTACGTAATCGGGGGACTCGATCATATTGTCCTGCTTGTCCCCGCGCATGCCGTGCTGTGGCCCGAATGCGCAGGCGAGTCTCAGCCCGCCAGCAGCCGAAAGTGCGTCCAGGGTATGCGTCCCGTCCCTGGTCAGGGAGGCCGGATGCCCCAGTATTCCAAGCCGTGTCCCCCGCAACTCAGCAAGGGCCGCGTCGTCCACCAGCAGATTGTCAATCCCGCATTTGACAGCCAAGTCTGTACCCTCCGCCTTCTTTGTGCTTCATCATGGCACAAAAGTGGAATGCTCTACGTTGCCAGGATAGCCAGAAGGGCAACCCCCGGATTCCGGCGGCGCAAAAAAGCCCGCCCCCGGGCGAGGGCGGGCCGGAGAGAGGAGGACGATCACGCAGCTCTTCGCGCCTCAAACTTGGGTGAGTAATACTGGCATTTGTAGCTTCGCGAGGTTTCGCTTGGCACCTCGGCTTCCGGAATGGGGATGTGCGTCTCGTCTATGGAGCACATCTGATACTGCCGGTCGTAGTGGCCGCAATCATCGCAGCGCTTCATCACGCTCCAGCAGACGCTGCACCTCGGAGTGTCTACCAGCTCGATGCGTCCGCAAAGAGCGCAGTTGATGTAGATTTCGTGGAACTCCGAAGACTCCGACAGCAGGGACCGGAGCTTCGAGATGAACGTCTTCAAAGTGTCGCTGAGAGCCGTTGCGCTCGCAAGCAGAGTGCTGCATTCCTCCCGCGACAGGAAGTCCACCATGCGCGGGTCAATCTGATCGTTCAGGGTGTCCATCGCCCGGCCGACGGCCGCCGCCTGCGACTGGGCGGTCTTGGGCTTGAAGGGACGCTTCTTCTGCGTCCCCCGCTCCCGCGCCGTGCTGCGGATGATCTCCTCCGCAACGCGCAGCGGCACCCTAAGGAGGGCTTCCTTTTTGTCCGGGAAGTTGATGATCCCGTGGACAAAGCGCTGAGTCTCTTCGATTGAGAGCCGCTCCTCCTTGATCTTCCGCGCCAGGCGCACTTGGCTGACAGGATCCTCGGAGAGTGCCTTCAAGACCAGCGCGTGTCCTTCCCCGAACGGGTTGTCGCCGGGGCGGTCCACCATCTCGTCCAGCACCGCCTGAGGCAGGTCCAGGATCTCCAGATGGCGTTTGATGGTGGCTTCCGCCTTGCCCAGCATTTTCGCCACCTGTTCCAGCGAATGGACCTCCAGCAGGCCCTCGATGGCGCGCGCCCGTTCTACGGGATTGAGATCCTCGCGCTGGAAGTTCTCCAGCAGCGCGTCCACCTTTGCGTCTTCTTCGCTGACCTCCCGGATGATGGCGGGAATCTCGGTCAGGCCCGCAAGGCGGCTGGCCCGATAGCGCCGCTCACCCATAATGATCTTGTATTTGCCGTCCGGCAGTGGGCGGACGACGATGGGCTCCAGCACTCCCCTCTCGCGGATAGACTGGGCCAGCTCCTCTAGCGTCTCTTGATGGAACGTTTTCCGGGGCTGATCTTCGGCCGGAATGATGTCGTCCAGATTGAGATGTTGAAGCATAGGGGACGGGTCTCCGACGCCACACTCGCTGCTGCGAGGGCGCAAACAGCAGAAACGTTCTTCTCCATAGTGTTTCTTCCATATGGAAAGGCCGGGGTGTGATGTGGAATCATTCAGGGTTCGCCAGGCGGGATGGTGAAGTTGGACAGCCGTCCGCCCGAAGACCTATAATGCCGCCGCAGGGTTGAACTACGGCTCCTGCCTCCCGAAGAGAGGATGCTTTTGCATATGCCAGAGAATCACCGCAAGCCGAAGAAGGCGTATCTGGATCCGGACTTTCTGCAGAGCCCGGACGCGCGCATACTGCGGATTCTCGCCGAGTATCTGGGTCCCCTGAGGAAATTCCGGGACGAGAAGGTCAAGGATACCATCGTGTTCTACGGGTCCGCCCGCACACCGGAGCCGGAGCAGGCCCGGAAGGCTCTGGAGCGTGCGCGGCGCAGGCTGCGTCAGAATCCCGGGGATGAGAAGCTACGCCAGGAGTTTGAGCGCGCTGAGATCGGCGTGCAAATGTCCCGCTACTATGATGAAGCCCGCACTCTGGCGCGAATGCTCACGGAATGGGCGCTTGCCCGGCCCGGGCCGTGGAACCGCTACCTGATCTGCTCCGGAGGCGGTCCGGGCATTATGGAGGCCGCCAACCGGGGAGCGGCAGAGGCGGGCGGAAAGACGGTGGGGTTGACCATCAGCCTGCCGTTCGAGGAGCAGGGCAACTCCTACATCACCGAAAACCTGGCCATGGAGTTCCATTACTTCTTTATGCGGAAGTACTGGTTCGTCTATATGGCCCGCGCTCTTGTCATCTTCCCCGGCGGGTTCGGTACGCTGGACGAGATGATGGACTTGCTTACTCTGTTGCAGACGCGCAAGATCCGGCGCCGCCTGCCGGTGGTGATGTACGGCAGCGAATTCTGGAATGAGGTGCTGAATCTCCAGGCGCTGGTGAAGTGGGGCACCATCAGTCCGCAGGATCTGGACCTGGTGCACTTTTGCGACGATCCGCAGTCGGCGTTTGATCACCTGGTGGCTGCGCTGGAGGGAAAGGACCGCAAGCCCGTCCCTAGCCGCCCCGCGGTCGGCTAGGCGGTTATTTCAACCGGCTCTCAAGCTCGGAAATGATGCGGTCCACGCGTGCTTCGAACGCTTCGCGCGAGAACTCTTTAGCGCGCGCAATGGCGTTCTGACTGAGTGACGCCCGCAGTTGCGTGTCGCGGATCAACTCCAGTGTTCGGCTTTTCAATTCGTCCGGATTCTGCCAGAGGAATCCATCGGTCCCGCTGCGCACGATATCACGCACTCCCCCGCCGCCGATCACCACCGGAACGGCCCCGGAAGCCATGGCTTCCACAATAGTCATCCCGAACTGCTCGAACAGCTCGGGGCGAGCGGTTTCATCCTCTCCTGCTCCTGTGGCGTGCCAGTAGATGGCGGTGCGGCCGTAGAGCGGCAGAATCTCTTGAAAGCTGAGGTCTGTTACCACCTCGACCGGATATCCTTCGGCCAGTGTGCGCACTTCTTCCAGGTATTGCTGATGATCCGGACGAGGATGGGTTCCGCCGGCTACCACCAGTTTCCAACCCTGTAGCCCGGAGTCGCACAACTCCCGGAATGCGCGCACCATAACGGCGTGCTTTTTGGTGGGGCCGGTGGCGTAGAAGCGTCCGGCTGTCAGGATGAGTTGCTCTTTGGGAAGGGGGTGGCAGGCGGCGGTCTCCGCCGGTGGGTGCAGCACTTCACAGCGGGTGGCCCATCGCTTCCATACCCAGTCCCGCACGAAGGAGCTGGGGCAGACCCGGACGTCCCAGCTTGCCAGCCGCGCCAGCTTGTCTCTATCAGCCCACCTTTCAGGAGACCCGTCGGACGAGATGCGGATGCTCTCGTTGGGATCGTAGGGAAACTGCACGAACAGCAGACCGGCCCGGGCGGGACACAATGGAGGGATGGAGCCCGTGATATGGACCAGCAAGTCGGCTCCGCTGGCAAATGAGAAGGCGGTCCGCCCGCTGAGGAAGCGTGCAGCCCGCGGGGATAGGCGGGACAGCTTCTTTAGTGCGGAAGGCCATTCTTGAGAAGTTCCCCGGAACCGGCACCCAGCGAGATTGACATTCAACACCCTTTCCAGACGGGGAATGTCCAGGGCCGCGCCGCCCGCCAGCTCCACGCTCCAGCCGGCATCCGCCAGTCTCCCGGCGATGACAGCGGTCACCTTTTCACCGCCGCCTGCATAGTCCCAGTCCGGGTTGTGCACGATGGCCCGGAGAGGCTTCATCGGCTCACCGGTGCAAGAACTCGCTCCGCCCACTGACGGTCAAAGCGGCATTCGCCTCCGTCCTGGTAGTATCGCTGGGACGCCTCGCGTGATGCAGCGGACCACTCCTCGATGACGGCGGAGGAGGATAGGACTTCGTCCAGTTTTTCCGGCAGATCATCGGGATGTGTGAACAGGGGGTCCCGGAAGCATTCAATGTCGCCAGTGTAGTACCATCCCTCCCGCCAGACAAAGAGAGCAGGCAATCCGCAGGCGGCGGCCGTCACCACCGCCCCACTGAACATCCCTGCAACAGCCGAGCTGGCCGCAAGGTTCTCCTCAAGGGTAGACCCGGGAGGAGAGAACTCCACTCTGCCAGGATAGCGTTCTGGCAGATCCTTCCATCCTTCTCTGGTCTTGTTGTCGGGGTGTGGGCGAATGATCACCCGGTCCAGGTTGCGGCAGCGTTGCAGTGCGCGTTCAATGGCCCCACAGAACTCCCGGTTTTGCTCGTGCATCCCCAGAAGCTGGGAGCCGCGGCGCGTGTTCTGGTCAATGACCAGCAGGGTTCGTGGCTGCGTTTGCGGCCGCAGAGATGGCAGCGGATCGTAAAGCGAGCCGGAGGGCAGGTAGTCAATGCACACCGCCTTCCGGGATGTGTCCTGCGCGATCTCCGCATCTAGTTTTCTCGCGAAAGCTGCGGAGGCCGGTCCGAAGCAGATATAGCGGTCGGCCAGAATGGGAAACCAGGTGGGCGAGCAGATGACGCCGTGTTGGGTCGTCGCCACTGTCGTTGGGCGGTCCAGCTCACTTTCGGCAATGCTGGCTCCGAGGGGCGTGAAGTGGCAGCGCACGATGGCCGCCTCAAATTCGAGGGTCTCTCTGAATCTCTGCCAGGCCAGCCGCACTGCTGCAATTCCGGCCATCTCATCGTAGCCTTCCTCAGAGAGCTCCAGACCTTCTGGCAGGATCTCCGTCATCCTGTACCAGTCCTCGTGCGCCGCAAGACGGCCCTGGGCACCGGTCACCGCGGCGGCCAGACTCCCGGGGAGAGGTGGGAGCTCCATCAGGGTGACACGATCCTCCAGTCCTGCAGAGCGCACAGTCTCCCGGATGTGGCCGTGCTCCTCTTCGTTTCCGCAGCTGAGGTAGAGCGTAGAGTACCCCGCTTCTGCCACGGCCCGGACGGTTCGAGCCATCAGGCGGTATTCTGTCTCGCGGTACCGGCATTCGCCTACGATCAGCACGTCGCGGCGCAACTTGCGCCGGGTTGCCGCAGAGCATAGCTGCGGTTGCCAGCCCAGAAGCCGGGCCGAAAGGCTCGCCCGCCGCACGGGCGGGAGTTGTATACGGGAGCCGTCGCTCCGGCGGATATGGGTTTCCAGGATGGCAAAGTAGGGATACAGCCGCCTGCCTTCGGAGGATTCCCAGAGCTTCATCTGCGCCTTTGCCGCCAGAGCTGCAGTGGCCCCGGGAGGGTACTGGAAGGCGCTCATTACCGCCGTGGCGCTATGAGTCATCGGCCGGATCTCCTTAGCTTCTGCCAAAGGCACAGTTGGCTGTCTCCCACCTGCCTCCGCCGCGTTGCGCCGCGGGCTCCGTTGCTTTGAATGGTCAGGAAACAGGTCTGCCACCCTCTGGTTTTCCGGCTGGGTGCCAGCGTTCGCTACTCCACCACGCTAACGCAGCACGCCCGGCTGCCTTTCCCTCTGCTGCAGGATCAGATCGCACAGCTCCCGGATGGCTCCCTGTCCCCCGGGCTTCGACAAGACAAAACGAGCAGATGGTTTCACGTCCGGATGAGCGTCTGCCACCACCACCGGACATCCCACGAAACGCAGGCACTCCAGATCATTCACGTCATTTCCCACATAGACGGCGGATTCCGGAGGGATGCCCTTCTCCGCGAACCACTGTTGCAGTGCCGGAAGCTTGCGTTCGACCCCCTGAAGGCATTCCACCTTCAGCTTCCGGCAGCGTGCCGCCA
>JBBFLP010000144.1:2860-8504 GCA_037478975.1 Armatimonadota bacterium | reverse complement strand
GTTCGAAGAGGAGTCCTGCAATGAGCCGCTCACATCCGATGCCCTACCGCATCCTGTGGACCTGGGACAGCTGGGTCTGCGACCCCTTCAGCGCCGACAGCTATGTTGCGGAGTATCGCGAGCTTATAGACTTCGCCGCCCGGACCGGCTACAACGGGATCATCATATGGGGGTTCGTGGACGGCCGGCACGGCGGAATCGAGACGGCACGGCAGGTCGCCGAGTATGGCCTGCGACAGGGGTTACGCATCCTGCCCGGTGTCGGGGCCGGCGGGTATCACGGATACACCATCACTCCGGGGCTGCCCTATCATCTGGAGGATCTGCTGCGGGAGAAGCCCCATCTCAGAGCTCAGATCCGGGGAAGCCACAGGGTGGTGGACCACGCCGGATGCCTGTATCAACAGGAGTTCCAGGAGTGGTTGCGCGAGGGGGCGGAGTGGCTGGCGGCCACGTTTCCCATCGGTGGCGTCAACATCGAGACCAACGAGATGGACTGGATCTGCGACTGCCCTCTGGCTGCGGAGGCCACCCGCCAGGAGCCCAACCGTCTGAAATACGCCAACTCCTATTCCGACCTTGCCATCGCCGTCCCCATCATCTTCCAGGAGATTCGCCGGAAGCATCCGGACGCCTGGGTCACCTACGCCACCTACGAGCCTGCCTGGTTCCGGCGTATGGAAGATATCTGGTTGCTGGACAGGCTTCCGCGAGAGGCCATCGCGCAGTGGAACATGGAGCTGGACTGTGACGCATCCGTTCCGCCGCCGGTCCCGGAGAACATCTCGCTCATCCATTCCGGAGGGTGGTCCTATCATCTGGACGCTTTTCCTCCCACCTGGACCTTCACCCAGTACCGCTGCTTCTGGCCGCTGCTGAAGCAGGCGCGTCAGTTCGGGGCCAACCAGCGTGCTATGGGGGTGCAGGGGCTGGTCCTGGGGTGCGTCGGCTCGGCGGCGATGCCGGACAACGAGGCCAACTACATCGCTTATCTGGAGTTTGCCCGGGATCCTGACATGGACTTCGAGACCTTTGCCGCGGAGCATCTGGCGCCTCTGTACGGCGAGCCTGCCGCGCCACTGGTGCTCCGGCTGATGATCGCTCAGGAGGAGCTTCATCCGAAGTTGGCCCCTGTATGGTCCGGATGGGCATGGTTCCTGCGCGAAGGATTCCCATCGCGAAGACTCCTGGCTGCTGAAGAGAGTGTGCTGAAAGAGTGGGAAGATCAGCTTGCTCTTGCCCGGCGGGCGCGGGAAGCCGCTTCTCCGGAGGGTGCAAGGCGTCTGGACGTCATTATGCAGCTGCTAGACGAATACCTCCGGATCGGGCGCTTCTCCCGGACCGGCGCGGCCGCCGCAATGATACAAGATCAGGAGCGCTTGAGGGACAACCCTGACGAAGCCGCAGCCGCGTCAATGCAGCTGGTTGCTGATCTGGAATTACCGGAGGAGATCTACGGCCCGCGGCGGAACAGCGGCGGGGATCCCGGTTAGCTGCTGCGCTCCAGCAGATACGGCCCGATCTCTTCCAGCACGCTCTTGGCCGGCGTCGCCGGCAGGTTGGCAAGATGCTTCGAGGCGATCTCCACCTGCTCTTCGGCCAGAGCCAGGCAGTGTTCCGCCACATCCAGCTCCAGCGCCTTCTGGGTGAGGTAGTGCACGTCGTCCGGGGTCAGCCGCCTCTGGAACGCCTTCTCCAGCAGGCTTTCGCGGACTTCGGGGGAGATCTCCCGCAGAGCCAGGATGTATGGAAGGGTGACCTTCCCGTCCAGCAGGTCCGCCCCCACGGGCTTGCCCACCGACGCCCGGTCGCCCACAAGGTCCAGAAGGTCGTCGGTCATCTGAAAGACCAGCCCGATCCGCTCCCCGTAGCGCGCCAGGGACTCGATGATGTCATCCGGCGCGTCCACGCAGATGCCGCCCACCTCGGTGCAGGCGGAGATCAGCCGGGCGGTCTTCAGGTCAATCATGTGCCAGTACTGGGATTCCAGCTCGCCCAGCGAGCCGCGCATCACCAGCTCCAGCACCTCACCCTCCGCCAGAGCTACGGTCACGGTGGCCATCCGCTTGATGATCCGGTCGTCGCCGTCCCGCGCCATCACGCCGAACGAGCGCGCGAAGAGGTAATCGCCCACCAGCACGGAGACTTTGTTGCCGGAGAGCGCGTTCGCGCTCGCGGCTCCGCGGCGCGAGTCCGCGCCATCCACCACGTCATCGTGCATCAGGGTGGCCAGGTGAAGCAGCTCCACGCCCGCCGCAAGCTGGATGGGGCGGGTGACATCCGCATCCGGATCCGCGGCAAGCGCGCCCAGCACCACCAGCGCCGGACGGAACCTCTTACCGCCGGCCGAGACGCAGTGCTGACAGAGTCCGGTAATGGAGCGAATACGCGACTCCACCTCCGACTGGAGCAGAGCCTCCACCTCCGCCAGCGATCCCTCCAGAAACTCCAGCCAGGGGGGCGTGACCCCGGTCCGGCGTCTCAGACGCTTCAAGGCTTCGTCCCGGTGTAAATGCACACCGCGCCCCCTGCGAGGTTGCGAATGGAGATATCCGTGAAACCCGCTTGCCGCATAAGACGGGAGACTCCCTCTCTTGAATGAAACGCTGCCAGCGACGCCGGCAGCCACCGGTAGGCCTGCCGCTCGCCTTTCAGAAGCGCCGCCAGCCGCGGCAGCGCCTTCTCGAAGTACCAGAAAAACAACGGCCGGTAAGGCCACCACTCCGGACCTGCGATCTCAAGCGCCACCAGCTTTCCTCCCGGCGTCAGCACCCTCCGGCTCTCGCCGAAAAACGCCCCCAGGTCCGAGAAATTCCGGAGCGCGAACCCCGTGGTCACCGCCTGAAAGCATTCTGACCGAAACGGCATCCTCTCGGCATCTCCGAGCACCAGCAGCGCTTGGACGCCGGATCGCGATAGCCTGTCACTGGCGTGCTCCAGCATCCTCCGGCTGAAGTCCAACCCCACCACCGTGCCGTCCGGCCCCACCAGCTGCCGGAGGCCGGGCAGAAAGTCGCCTGTCCCGCACGCCACGTCCAGCGCCGCGTCTCCCTCTTTCAGCCCGGTCATTCTCAGCGCAGCCCGACGCCAGCGCCGGTGGAGCCCGAAGCTGGTGACGCTGTTCAGGAAGTCATAGCGGGGAGCAATGGTGTCGAATACGGAACGGACAAAGCGCGCCTTCTCCCCGGGAGCAAAGAACTCAGACGTCCGCGGATGCGCGTCCTCCGGAAGGCCGGCCTTGTCCGGTGAGCCCTCCGGCTTCACGGTGTGCTCCCCCCTGCGTCAGCGGGGCACGAAGGACATCCAGACTCCGGCCGCCGCCACCCTGGCCAGGGGCTGGAGGGCGATGAGCAGCGCCACGCTGGCCAGGGCGCACACCCACACCACGGATGCGGAAGCGACAGGGGCCGGGAGCGGAGCGGGATCCCGCGGTTCTTCGAAGAACATTGCGCGAGCGACATTGAAGTAATAGTACACCGAGACCACGCTGTTCGCCACGCCGATGGCCGCAAGCCACCATAGTAGCTGGATATTGGTCTTGATGGCCGCCGCGAACACCCAGAACTTCCCCGCGAATCCCAGGGTGGGGGGAAGACCTGCCAGCGACAGGAAAAAGATGACCAGGGCGATTGCCAGTCCCGGCGACCGGCGCATCAGGCCACGATAGGCCGCAATGTCGGCGGAGCCCGTCAAACGCTCCACCGCGTTGACCGCCGCGAAGGCTCCCATGTTCGCCAGAAGATAGCCGGCCAGATACACCAGCACACCTTGCAGCGCAAACAGGCGCGGGTCGCGCAGCGTTACTCCGAGGGCGGCAAAACCGATCAGCATGTATCCCGCGTGCGAAATGCTGGAGTAGGCCAGCATCCGCTTCACATTCCTCTGCGGGATGGCGGCCAGGTTGCCCAGGGTCATGGACGCCGCGGCAAGGATCCCCACCAGCGGCACCCAGTCCAGCGCCGCCGCAAAACAGGTCCACAGCAGCCGCAGCATCACCACCAGCCCGGCCGCCTTGCTCGCCACGGAGAGGAACGCCGTGACCGGGGTAGGAGCTCCCTGGTAGACGTCCGGCGCCCAGAGGTGGAACGGCACCGCCGCCACCTTGAAGGCCACCGCCGTCAGGGTCAGCAGAGTGGCCACCCAGAGTGCTGGGGAGGTGAACTGACCCAGCATCAACGTGGCGCCGATCTCGCGAAGCGAGAGGGTGCCGGTCATGCCGAACAGCACGCTCATCCCGTAGAGCGTCGCCGCCGAACAAGCCGCTCCGAAGAGGAAGTATTTGATGGCCGCCTCTACAGAGCGCGCGTCGCTTCGCCGGAAGCCTGCCAGCACATAGGAGGCGATGCTCAGAAACTCCAGACAGAGGTACACGCTCAGCAGATCTCCCGCCAGAGCGCACAGCGTCACCGCGGCGCAGGCGCAGAGCAGCAGGAAGTGCAGCTCGCCGGAGTTGCGGCGGTCGTCTGCGAAATGATCCGCAACCATCGGGATCACAGCCAGAGTGGCCAGGCAGGCCACCATCCCGAACACTATTCCCGCCGGATCCAAAGTCAGCGCGTCCGAAAGCTGCGTGACGGGCAGCGGTCCAAACTGCGGCAGAATGAAAAACAGGATCTGAACCTGGGCAAGAATCGCCAGAAGCAGCCCGCTCGCGCTTACCAGTCCCGGGTTCAGTCCGTGCAGCAGGGTGGCCAGAGGCCGGCCCAGGCGTTCCGGCCGGTAGGCGAACCAGCCGTCCGGTCCGCTCCACAGGCCCACCACCAGAGCCGCGAGGGCAAACAACAGCAGCAAGATCTGCGGCAGAAGCAGCGCCAGCGAGAAGTCCTGCATCGCCTCAGCCCGCCCCGAAAAGCGCCGCCAGTTGTCTGGCGAAGCCGTTCAGAATATCCAGAATGGGCCTGGGATACACCCCGAACAGCACCATCAGAATCATCAGCGGGACCACACTGATGACCTCCCTTGCGTCCATGTCCGGCAGCTTCGCCCACCTCTCGTTCGTTGGTCCCAGAAGCACCCTCTGGATGGTCCACAGCAGATACGCCGCCGTCACCACCAGCCCGATGGTCGCCAGACACGTGAAAAGGAGATAGGCAGGGAACGCCCCCCGGAAGACGAAGAACTCCGCCACGAAGCCGCTCATCCCTGGCAGGCCAAGCGATGCGAAACAGGAAGCCCAGAGCGCCACGGAATACCGCGGCATCACCGCTCCCAACCCCCCGAACTCGCGCAGGTCACGCGTGTGCGCCCTCTCGTAGATCACCCCCACCAGAAGGAACAGAGCTCCTGTGATGACACCGTGGCTGAACATCTGGAGCATTGCGCCGTTCAGCGCGGTCGCGCGGTCGGTCAACCCGGCTCCTGTCAGGGAGCTTGCCGCCGCGATTCCCAGCATCACGTAGCCCATATGGTTTACGGACGAGTAGGCGATCAGCTTCTTGAAGTCCATCTGCGCCATCGCCACGAATGCCCCGTAAACGATGCTGATCAGCGCCAGCACGCCAATCCATATCGCATACTGCGCGGAGGCTTCCGGCAGGGTGGGGAGCAGGATGCGCAGGAACCCGTAGCATCCCATCTTCAGCAGCACGCCGGCCAGGATGACCGAGCCGGCCGTGGGCGCCTCGACATGCGCGTCCGGAAGCCA
>JBBFLP010000144.1:0-2760 GCA_037478975.1 Armatimonadota bacterium | reverse complement strand
AGACTGATCTCCCAGAACACGTAGAACAGGAAATAGTCCAGCGACGCGAACACCCCGAACATCCCGGTCTGCAGCAGCAGGAACAGTGCGAAGTATTCCTTAACGCGCACCGTGATGTTCAGCGAGTAGATCAGCGACAGGGTGGTCAGGAGCGCGGTCAGGAAGAACATCGGGACGCTCAGCCCGTCCGCGCCTACGTGGTAGTCCACGCCGATGGCGCTGATCCACGGGACCTTCATCACATAGCGCATCCCGGAGTGTCCGCTGTAGTCCAGCCACAGCCAGGCGGAAAGGATGAGCGGAGGCAGGCTTCCGGTGATGGAGAACCACTTGATGAAGCGCTCGTGCCGGGCGGGGATGCAGAGCACGCCCGCCAAAACGGCCAGCGGCCAGAATGTGATCACTGTCAGAATCCAGCGCTCCATCACTCAGCCGTATCCTTCCAGACCGTCATCTGATCGAACCCTCTCTCACCGGTAAACCAGGAGCCAGACCAGCGCCACCAGCCCCGCAAACGCCAGCAGGACGTTCGTCTGGGCGAGCCCCGTCTGCAACCGGGTCAGCAGCCAGCCTGCCGCACGCACGGTGTATCCCACAACGTTCACCAGACCGTCCACCACCCACCGGTCCAGCCAGCCCTGAATCCGCGACAGTGCCAGTCCCAGCCATCCAACCAGATTGACCAGACCATCCACCACCCAGCGGTCGAATGCGAAAGCGGCGCGGCAGACAGCGAACAGCGGCTTCACCAGCAGGGCATACAGGATCTCGTCCACATACCACTTGTTGGAGAACAGCACATAGAGCGGGTGGAACGCGCGTCTCAGAGTGGCCGCGCTGATCCACTCCCACCGGTAGACAGCCAGCGCGCCCACCAGACCCAGCACGGCCGCGGCCGTCCCGGCCGCTGCTATGGTCAGGCTGAAATGTGGTGTCGGCGCGTGCCCGAAGGACACATAGTGGTGGAAAAGCGGTTTCCACGGTGTGTTGACCAGCCCCGCCGTCACGGACAGAAAGGCAAGGACCCACAGCGGAACGGTCATGACCGGCGGGCTTTCGTGGGCGTGGATATCCTCCCGCCGCGGCTCGCCCAGGAACGTCTTGATGACCAGACGCCCCATGTAGAATGCTGTCAGCAAAGCGCCGGCCAGCCCCGCATAGAATACCCACCGCATATGCAGCCAGGCGTCCAGCAGGATCTCGTCCTTGCTCCAGAACCCCGCGAACGGAAAGATGCCCGCCAGCGCGGCCGTGGCCAGCAGGAACGTCCAGTATGTGTGCGGCATCCTGCGCGCCAGCCCACCCATCTCCCGGATGTCCTGAGTGCCCGTTCCGTGGATCACCGAGCCTGATCCCAGGAACAGACCTGCCTTGAAGAAAGCGTGCGTGAACAGGTGGAACATACCGGCGGTGTAGCCGCCCACCCCGAGCCCCATCATCATGTAGCCGAGCTGGCTTACCGTGGAGTAGGCCAGCACGCGTTTGATGTCGTTCATCACCAGACCGATCGTGGCAGCCATCAGCGCGGTCACCACACCGACCCCCGCCACGAACGCCAGTGCCACGCTGCCGTGGTCCGTGTAGTGGAAGACGGGATACATCCGGGCCACCAGATACACGCCCGCAGCCACCATGGTGGCCGCGTGGATGAGGGCCGAGACCGGGGTGGGGCCTTCCATGGCATCCGGCAGCCATACATGCAGCGGGAACTGGGCGCTCTTTCCCATCGCGCCGAAGAAAATCAAAATGGCGGCCACCGCCGCAAGGGGCCATACCACCTTCCCGATCATTGGCAGCGTGAATGACACCATCGTCGTGGCCAGATGGGTGTCCACGGCTGCGAAAATGTCCCGGAACGCCACGCTGCCCACCGCATTGAAGAGCGTCAGCAGTCCTAGGAACAAGCCGATATCCCCCAGCCGGGTCACGATGAACGCCTTTTTGGCGGCCCTCATCGCCTCGGGCTTCTGGAACCAGAAACCGATGAGCAGGTAGCTGGAGAGTCCTACCAGCTCCCAGGAGATGTAGAGAAGAAGCAGATTATCCGCCAGCACCAGCATCAGCATGCTGGCGCTGAAAAGCTGCAGGAAGCTGAAAAACCGGGGATAGCGCGGGTCGCCGTGCATGTAGCCGACGCTGTAGATGTGCACCAGCAGGCTAACGGTGGTCACCACCAGCAGCATCGCCAGTCCCAGCCCGTCCAGAGCCAGTCCCATCCGCAGGATGGTGTCACCCGTCGGAGCCCACGCGATGCTGCGTTCCCAGTGCGGCGCGTGCGCCCCGTGCGTCAGGGTCTCCCACAGGATGCCGGCGGAGATCAACCAGCCTGCTGCCAGTGTCGCGATGGCCAGGTATGCTCCCTGGCCGGGCAGACGCCGTCCGAAGCTCGCGATCAGCGCGCTGCCCGCCAGAGGAAGGGCCGGAATGAGTGGTGTCAGATCCAGCATCGCCTGCACCTCACCATCGCAGCAGATCCACCTCGTCCACCACGATCCGCTCCCGGTTTCGGTAGAGCGCGATGACGATGGCCAGCCCGACGGCCGCCTCCGCCGCTGCAATCGCCATCACAAAGATGGCGAAGACCTGTCCGGTGAGCAGCTGCGGCGTCACCGCCCGGGAGAACGCAACCAGATTGATGTTGGCGGCGTTCAGCATCAGCTCGATGCACATCAGGATGGCGATGGCGTTCCTCCGCGAGAGCAGCCCGAACAGGCCGATGCCGAAGAGCAGGGCGGAGAGCGTTACCGGCCACCAGGTCGG
>JBBFLP010000143.1:3888-8574 GCA_037478975.1 Armatimonadota bacterium | reverse complement strand
GGTTGCGGGACGTAAAGATGCAGGAACCTCCGCACAGCAGCACAGCGACAGTGGAACCAGCCGTGGATACCGTGCTGGAGATGCGCGGCATCAGCAAGAGCTATCCCGGCGTTCAGGCCTTAAGTGGCGTGTCTTTCGATGTCCGCCGGGGCGAGGTGCACGCCCTGGTGGGGGAGAACGGCGCCGGAAAGTCCACGCTGATGAAGATCTTGGCCGGGGCCGAGACGAAGGACACCGGCGAGATCCTCCTCGAAGGGGAGCGTGCGGAGATTGACTCCCCCCAGCGGGCGATGGATCTGGGCATCAGCATCATCTATCAGGAGTTCAACCTGGTGCCCTATCTGAGCGCCGCGGAGAACATATTCCTGGGCCGCGAGCCCCGCGCGCGCATCCCCGGGTTTGTGGACTTCCGCACCATGCACGCCGAGGCGCAAAGGCTGATTGATGACCTCGGTGTCCGCCTGGATATCCGGCTGCCGGTCAACCGTCTTTCCGTTGCCCAACAGCAGATGGTTGAGGTGGCCAAGGCGACCTCCCGCAAAGCCCGCGTCATCGCGATGGATGAGCCCTCGGCCACCCTTACGGAGCACGAACTGGCCCATCTTTTCGATCTGATCCGGCGTCTGAAGGAGCAGGGAGTCGCCATCATCTACATATCGCACCGGCTGGAGGAGATCTTCTCCATCGCGGACCGGGTGACGGTGCTGCGGGATGGTCAGGTGGTCGGTACACGGCCTGTGCAGGAGCTGGACCGTGAATCCGTCATCCGGATGATGGTGGGCCGGGAGATCCGCGACCAGATCCCCAAAGTCGCCGTCCAGCCCGGACCGGTGATGCTGGAGTTGCGGGGGGTCACGCGCAAAGGGGCTCTTGAGGACGTCTCCTTCCAGGTGCGCGCAGGGGAGGTGGTGGGGCTTGCCGGCCTGGTGGGAGCCGGCCGGACGGAGGTAGCTCGCGTCATCTTCGGAGCGGACGAAATGGACTCCGGCGAGGTGCTGCTGGAGGGAAAGCCACTGAAGGTTCGCGGTCCGCGCGACGCCATTGACGCGGGGATCGGGCTGGTCACCGAGGACCGCAAGGCGCAGGGGCTGATCCTTGGCATGACCATCCGGGAGAACATCACACTGGCGAATCTGGACGCTGTGTGCCGGTTGTTCTTCATTCGTCAGGGTGTGGAGCGGGCGGTGGCGGCGAAGTTTGTGGAGGATCTGCGCATCCGCACTCCCGGAGTGGAGCAAAGGGCCCAGAACCTCTCGGGCGGCAATCAGCAGAAGGTCGTCCTGGCGAAGTGGCTGTTCACGGATTCTAAGGTGCTCATCTTCGATGAGCCGACGCGCGGGATAGACGTGGGCTCCAAGGTGGAGATCTATCAGCTTATGAACCGGCTGGCTGCGGAGGGAAAGGCCATTCTGATGATCTCCTCGGAACTTCCCGAGGTGCTGGGGATGAGCGACCGCATCATCGTGATGCACGAGGGCCGGGTGGCCGGAGAACTTTCGCGCGAGGAAGCGACGCAGGAGAAGATCATGCACCTCGCGACCGGCGGGCAGTGAGAGCCCCTGTGCCAGGCGCCTCCGTTGCATCCGGCAGGGGGATGCGGCGGTGATCGAGGATCTGAAAGAGCTCTGGCGCTACCGCGATCTGGTGCGGTCGCTGGTGCTTCGCGACCTGGCGGTGCGCTACAAGAACAGCGTGCTGGGGTTCTTCTGGTCGCTGGCCAATCCCCTGGTGCAGGTTGCCACCATCACCATCGTCTTCAAGTATGTCCTGAACATCGGCATCCCGAATTACTCGGCGTATGTGCTTTGCGCCTTTCTGCCCTGGATGTTCTTCCAGATGACCCTGTCCGACGCGGGTGAGAGCGTGCTGCGGCACCTGGATCTGCTGAAGAAGGTGTACTTCCCCCGGGAGGCGCTGCCCATCTCGGTGGCGCTTGCCAATCTGGTCCATCTGCTGCTGGCTCTGGGTGTGTTCTTCGTGTACCTGCTGGTTCTCGGGGTGGCGGTGGAGCCCGGCTGGTTGCTTTTGCCGGTGGCTCTGGCGCTGCAGCTGGCTTTGAACCTGGGGCTTGCGTTCTTTGTGTCCGCCCTTTCGGTGTTCTACGAGGACATCCGGTACCTCGTAGGGGTGTCCACGAACCTGTTCTTCTATTTCTGCCCGGTGATTTACCTCAGCGAGCAGATCCTCGTCTCAGAGAAGATCCCCCAGGCGCTCAGAGCCCGGATCTGGGAGGTCTATCACTGGAATCCGATGGCCACCTATCTGGAGTGGTACCGCCAGCTCCTGCTTCCGCGGTTTGTCGGAAAAGGCATCGAAGACGTCCCGCTGGCGATGCATCATCTGGCCATCGCAGCCGCGATCTCGCTGGTGACTCTGGTGGCCGGGTACGCCTTTTTCAACAACCGGAAGTGGCTGTTCGCGGAGCGTCCGTGATGGGTCTGGAGGTGGCGGTCAGACTGATAGACGTCCGGAAGCGCTTCCGTCTGGCGCATCATCCGGTCAATACGCTGAAGGGCGCGCTGGCCGGGTTCCTCCGCAGGCGCTACGAGGACCTGTGGGCGCTGAAGGGTATTACCCTGACTGTTGAGAAAGGCGAGACGGTGGCGCTGGTGGGCCGCAACGGTTCAGGCAAGAGCACGTTGCTGGGGCTGCTCGGCAGGGTGTACCTCCCCACGTCCGGGGTGGTGGAGGTGCATGGCCGCGTCGCCGCCCTTCTGGAACTCGGAGCAGGCTTTCATCCCGATCTGACCGGTGAGCAGAATGTTCTGCTGAACGGAGTCATCCTTGGCATGCGCGAGAGGGATGTGAGACAATCCCTGGATAGCATCATCGAATTCGCTGAGCTGGAGCGATTCCGGGACGCGCCGCTTCGCTCTTACTCGGCGGGCATGGTGATGCGGCTGGGGTTTTCGGTGGCTGTCCACACCCGCCCGGATGTACTGCTGGTGGATGAGGTTCTGGCCGTGGGGGACGAGGCGTTCCAGCAGAAATGCCTCCGCAAGATCCGGCAGTTCCAGAACGAGGGGAAGACGATCATCTTTGTCTCGCATGATCTGGAGAGCGTGCGCAGCGTCGCCACGCGGTGTGTGTGGCTCCACGAGGGGCTTGTGAACGCGGATGGCCCTGTGGAGCCCGTGCTTGAGCAGTATCTGCAGGCGATGCGCGCCTGAAGGGCGGTGCGTCTTCGCCCTGTTTCCCCCGGGGAGGTCGAGTTGAGTCTGGATCAGTATCTGCGCATCGTATGTTGTCCGGCCTGTGAACACAGGCCGGAGCTTTACGCCGACGGGGACGCTTTGGTGTGCCGCGAGTGCGGCACGCGCTATCCCGTGACAAATGGCATTCCGTCCCTTTTGGCGGAAACCGTTCCGGCGGAAGATCACCCTGAGCAAACGCCCGAGGCCGAAGAGCAGTTTGCGCCCCTTCCTCAGCGGGATCTGAGCGTGCTGGTCATCCACGGACCGAACCTGAATCTTCTCGGGACCCGCGAGCCGGAGATCTACGGCTCCACCACGTTGGAGGATATTGACCGAATGCTCCAGGCGGAGGCGCTGGCGCTGGGTTGCTTGCTGCGGTGCGTGCAATCGAATCACGAAGGCGAGATCGTATCCCTGGTGCAATCTGCAAGGGAGGGGTATTCGGCGCTGGTCATCAACCCCGCGGCTTACACTCATACCAGCGTGGCGATCCGGGATGCGCTTTCGGCGCTGGACTGCCCCAAGGTGGAGGTGCACCTTTCGAACATCCACGCTCGCGAGGAGTTCCGGCGGGTGTCCATCACGGGGGCAGCGGTTGACGGCATTGTCAGCGGATTCGGCGCCGAGAGCTACGTGCTGGGTCTGCGGGCGGCGGTGTCGCTGGCCAGGAAGAGAGCATGAGGCAGGACAGGCTGAGCCGCCTGCGCTCCAGAATGGCGGCCGAGGAGCTGGAAGCTTTTGTCGTGCTGGACCTCCTGAACGTCCGCTGGCTGAGCGGTTTCACCGGCTCAAGCGGGGCCTGCGTGATCACTGCCGGAGAGGAGATTCTGTTCACCGACGGACGCTACCGCATCCAGGCAGCGGAGGAGTGTCCTGGCTGGGAGCTGCGCATCTCCAACGAGCCCCTGGCGGTGCAGATCGGAGGTTTCCTTGCCGGGCGCGGGCCCGTGCGGGCCGGTTTTGAGTCCGACGTGATGACCTGCGAGCAGCTTGAGCAGCTTACGAAGGCGGCTCCGGAGGCCGTGCTGGATGGCCGCAAGGGGTTTGTCTCGGAGATGCGCGCCGTCAAGGATGCGGAGGAGGTGGAGCGCATCAGGCGGGCGGCCACGGTTACGGATGAGGCGTTCCGCCGGATCCTGCAGCACATACGTCCCGGTGTCACAGAGCGGGATGTGGCCCTGGAGCTGACATATGCGCTGGGAAAAGCGGGGGCGGAGCGCGAGTCTTTCCCGGGGATCGTTGCTTCCGGGCCGCGTTCGGCGCTTCCGCATGCCCAGCCGACGGACCGGCTTCTTTGTGAGGAGGAGCCCGTGCTGCTGGACTTCGGCGCGGCGGTAGACGGATATGCTGCGGATATTACGCGGACTCTGTTCATCGGAAAACCAGCCCCGCAGCTCGCAGAGATTTACGACATTGTTCTGAAGGCTCAGGAGGCGGCGCTGGCGGCCATCCGTCCGGGCGCGAGCGGCGTGGACGTGGATGGCGTGGCGCG
>JBBFLP010000143.1:0-3788 GCA_037478975.1 Armatimonadota bacterium | reverse complement strand
AGCGGCAGAGGGACTCCGGTCACAGGCATGATGCCCATGGTCATCCCGATGTTCACAAAGATATGGAACAGGAACATCGCCGCCACCCCGCCCGCCAGCATCCGGCCCAGCCGCTCCTCCGTTGCGTGCATGGTGGCCACAATGCGAGCCACAAGGATCCAGTAGAGCCCGACAAGCGCTGCGGAACCGGCGAAGCCTAGCTCCTCTCCTACCACCGTGAAGATGAAGTCCGTGTGCTGTTCCGGAATGAAGTTCAGCTGGCTCTGGGTGCCCTGCATATACCCTTTTCCCAGCAGTTGCCCGGACCCGATGGCAATGCGCGACTGGCGGATATGATAGCCCGACCCCTGCGGGTCGGCCTCCGGGGTGAACAGCGACAGGATCCGCTGTTTTTGATAGTCCCGCAATAGCCCCGTCTGCCAGGCAAGGCCGAACAGGGCCAGGCCGGTCAGTCCGAGCAACAGAATGTGTTTCCAGCGCACTCCCGCCGCCAGTGATACGCCCAGCCACACCGCGCACAGCACCAGCATGGTCCCAAGATCTGGCTGCTTGAAGATGAGCGCCATCGGGAGTGCCAGGTGGACCAGGGACCGCAGCACGGTGCGGAACTCGTGGATTTCGTCATAATGCCGGAGATACAGGACAGCCAGCGTGATGATAAGCGCCACCTTGGCGGGCTCCGACGGCTGGAACCGGACGGGTCCCAGGGCAAGCCAGCGCTGGGCTCCGTGGGATCCGGTGCCGATCACGTCCACCGCCAGCAAAATGAACACCGTTCCCCAGTAAAGCCACCGGCTGATGCGGGGGAGAATGTTGTCATCCAGGGCGGCAACGGCGGTCATGAGGAGAAACCCGAAGAGAGCTGCGGCAAGCTGGTCTTCGGCCAGGCGCAGACTGCGCTGTCCGCCTCCGGCGGCGGAGGCGAGCATCAGGATGCCGAAAATGCCGATCGCCAGCACGGTCAGCAGGAGCACCCAGTCTATGTTCTCCAATCTTCTGGAACGTATTGCGTTGACAGCCACTGAAACCAAACCGTCCATCCGGGCGTTTCGCCGCACGCCTGCCGGGCGCGCGCGCCGCCCTGGCGCAATCATTCTAGCCATGATTGCAGCCTTCGTCGCGCGCCCATCGGCGGCGGATGGCCCTGCGTGCTTTGAGAAGCGCCTTCCCAACGGCGTTCATCTGGTGGTGTATGCCGACGCGTCTCTGCCACTGGCCTGCGTGGACGTCTGGGTGCGGGCAGGCTCGGTCTTCGAGAAGCCGGGCGAAGAGGGCGCGGCGCACTTTCTGGAACACATGCTTTTCAAAGGCACTCCCGCCAACCCGCGGGGGCGTCTGGACGAGCGCATCGAAAATCTGGGAGCCACCCTGAACGCGTCTACCTCGCGCGACTGGGCGCACTTTCATACGACGGTCGCTCCGCAGCATCTGAGTGTGGCCATTGACCTGCTGGCGGACGCCCTGCAGAATCCGCTGTTCGAAGAAGAGGAGATGGAGCGGGAGCGGCGGGTCATTCTCAGCGAGATTGCCGGGCGGCGCTCGGATCCGACTCAGTTTCTGGATGATGAGCTTGGACCCCGTCTATACGGTTCGCATCCGTATGGCCGTCCCGTTTACGCATCCGCCGAAGCGGTCTCGCGGATCGGGCCGCCGGTCCTGCGGGCCTTTCACAACAGGAACTACGTCGGCGGCGCGATGACGGTCATAGTGGTGGGTGGTGTGCAGCCGCAGCAGACCCTGTCTGTGCTGGAGCGCGCGTTCGCCTCCGTGCCGGAGGGGGCAGCGCCCGACTGGCCGGAGAAGCCTTCCCCGCCGGAAAAGCCGGTCGTCGTGGATTTGCCGCGGGCTCCCGACGGAAGCGAGTGGATGATCGTCGGGTTCCTGGGGCCGGGGATGGATGTGCCTGCAGACGTGTGGGCGATGGATGTGCTCATCAGCGTGCTGGTGCGCCAGTCTGCCGGAAGACTCCATGATGCGCTGGTGACGCAGAACAAGACGGCCAAGGCCATTGATGTCAGTTTCTTGACGCAGAAGCTCCCGGCGCGGGTGACCTTTACGCTGGTATCCGAACCCGGCAAGACGGAGGAGAACCGGGCGGAGATCTTGCGGCAGCTGGACGCCGTGGGGCGTGAGGGCGTGACGGAAGCCGAGATGGAAGCGGCGAAGCGGTATCTGCTGGGGACATACGCTTTTGAAGTGGAGACAGCGGGCGGTCAGGCAGGCAGCCTTGGGTTCTATGCCACGCTCAGCAGCATCCGGGACAGTCTGGATTACACGTCGCACATCTCGGCGGTCACCCGTGAAGATGCCCGGCGAGTGGCTGCCCGATATCTCAGACCGGACAGGAGCGTGACTGTGAGGATGACGCAGTGATCAGCCGCCTCCTATGCATTCTGATGGCTCTAACGCTTGCAGGAGCCCGTGCCGCTCAAGCTCAGGCGGCAGACCCTCAGGTGACCCGCCTGACTTTCCCGAACGGTCTGCGGCTGCTGGTGAAGCCAGAGCCGGGGCGGGGGCTGGTGGCGCTGACGGTGGTCGTTCGCGCGGGAGCACTGGAGGAGGGCGAGGCTCCCGGCGTGGGTCAGATCCTGGCGCGGGTGCTCCTGACGGGGGCCAGGAATCTCTCCGAAAGGAAGCTGGCGCAACTGGTGGATGAGGTAGGCGGGAGCTTCTCCGTGACCTGGGATCCCGACTATATGGAGATCTATCTCTCCACCACTGCAGCGCAGCTCAAACCCGCTCTGGAGCTTCTGGCGGAGACGCTCATCGAACCGAAACTCGACGCGCAGCGTATTCTGGAGGCGAGGAAGCAGGTGGCCGAAGACGCCATGGAGGCCGCCCGCAATCCCTTCCGGGCCGGTTATGACCGCCTCGTTTCCCTGCTGCATCCGGGCAGACCCTACGGAAGGCCCCTTCTGGCGGATCCGGACCGTGTGGAGCAGATCACTTCAGAGCAGGTGCGCCGCTTCATGAAAGACTGGTTTGTGCCGTCGAACATGGTTCTGGCGGTGGTGGGAGATGTGCGCGTGGAGCAGGTTCGTGATGCGGCCCGGCTCTGGTTCGGGCGGTTGCAGCCGGCCGCGGCGCCTCCTCGTGAGGTTCCCACCGTGCCCCCGCCGCCCTCTTCCGGCCCCGTGATGGTGGAGATGGATTCCGGCGTCACCTACGTACTGGCGGGAGCCCCGGCGAGCGGGCTGAACTCGCGCCGGTATGCCACGGATTCCATCGTTGCGGCCGTTCTGGGCGGTGGGAAAGCCTCGCGGATGTTCCAGCAGATCCGGGAGGAACAGGGGCTGGTCTACGAGCTGGGGACGCTCTACCCCCCTCTTCTCTATCAGTCTCACGTGGTAGCCTATGCGCTTTCCCCGGCGTACCTGCCCGCCGGACCCCGCGATGTAGATCCGTCATTCGAGCAGGTGCGCGCCGCGCTGAAGGCAAGCGTGGACTCTCTGTCGGAGTCTCCCATCACGGAGGCGGAGCTGACGCGCGCGAAGAACTATCTGGTGGGCACCTTTGCCCTGAGGCACCAGAGGCTGCAGGAGCGCTCGAAGCATCTGGCCTGGTTCGAGGCGCTCGGCCTCGGCTGGGAGTTCGATCACAGTTTTCCGGATCTGGTGCAGTCTGTCACCCTGGCGGAGGTCCGGGAGCGGGCGGCGGAACTTTTCCGGCGCTCCGCGATGGTGCTTGTCGTTCCGCGGGAGTAGCTCTGCTCAGGCGCGAAGCGACCTGAGCGCCAGGAAGATCAGCACCGCCACCAAAACGCTCAGCAGGAGCGTCACACCGGCCGG
>JBBFLP010000142.1:3767-8598 GCA_037478975.1 Armatimonadota bacterium | reverse complement strand
GAGCCATCGTGTTTCTCGCATCGGACGCAAGCGCCTACATCACCGCTCAGACGCTGCTGGTGGACGGCGGCATCACAGGGGGTTCGACACGCGCGCTGCCCCGCAGGAAGGACTGACCCGAGCCAGCGGTTACACATACGCGGCACGCATCAAATGCCTTTCTTGTCCGTGGGCACTCCTGCAGGTTCAGGCGCGGATTCATCCTTGCTGCCCGCCTGTGGTAGAATGTTCCTGGTGGGACGATCTGGTTGCCAGCCGAGAGCCCTTTTTCTGCTGACCGTCCCGAGGAACCCAAGATGATTCATTCTCTTCCCGTAGTTGCCGGCCGCTCCGGTCTGCGGCTTGTTGCTTTGCGCGTGTTGGTTACTGCCGTCGCCCTCTGGCTGATTCCAGGCGCTGCGGTGGCGGTGCACATCTCCAGCATGCCGTCGGTTGACGCCGAGGTCATCGTTGCGGACGGCACGACGGTCTACACCGTCACGATGTCCGCCACTCATCCCTTCGGATACGAGCTCATCGAGAACGTCCGCGTGTTGTTCAACTACTCCCAGTCCGGTCTGGATCCCTCCCGGGGACGGGGCTACATGGCCTGGGGAAAGACGGACGCGAACATCACAAAGTATGGCGGAACCTGGGTGCTGGCAGACGCCACGGGTGGCGGCCGCTGGGGATACATGGTCGGGTCCTGGGGTGGAGCGCAGGACCAGTACATCACACCCCTGTCGTGCAGCGTCACCTTCACTGGAAATGCCACCGGCGGGGACGGCACCGTGACGGCCCGCTGGACTTTCCTTGCAAGACCTGCGTGGGCACGCAACCCGTTGATCAACTCAGCCGATGGCTGGGCCGAGGCCCAGGACGCCTCGACCGGATGGCGTCAGAACGCGGTGGAACTGGTGGTCGTGGAGTCTCCCTGCCAGACGGCCGCCGATGCGCCTCGCGCCATCCTGACCGCCAATCCCGGCCACAGCACTCTTGAGATATCCATCCACCCAGACGATCCGGATGACCGCCTTTATCTCATCCGGGTGCAGCCGTCATCCTATGTGCGGGCCTACGTGCAGGAGGATGGTTCTCTGGGGCCAGTTCCGGTCTGGCGGACGAAGCAGCAGTGGCAGCAGACCACCGTCCGGGGACTGTGGAGCGAGACCGAGTATACCTTCACCGCCCGAGCCGTGTCGCTGGACGGTTCCCTCTGCCCCTCAGTATACGGGGCGCCCGCCACGGCCGTGACTCAGCGTCAGCAAATTGTCCTGGACGTGACCGCCGCCACCCGCCCGATGAGCCGCGGAGTCCTCGGGCAGGCGACGAACGTGACGGTGCATCCCTCAACCAGCGCCGGCAACGCGCAGCACTGGGAGATGGTGCGGCGCTCCTCGGTCCGCGGACCAGCTGGCGGCCTGGATGCGGATACCTACAACTGGAAGGACATGAGCGGAACCTGGGTGGGCCACACCGGAACGCCCGGCCCGTATGAGCTGACCACCCTCTCCTGGCTGCGTCTTGCCCGCGATTACGAGGCCCAGCCGGTGATCACCGTCAATTCCCGGGGGATCGGTCCTCTGCAATCCTCCGGTGGATGCCGGTTCTACTACAGCGATACCAGTGACGAAACCATCGCCCAACTGGCGGCCCACTGGGTGCGCTACGTGAATCATATCCTTCGCACCTATCGCCAGGGCGATGTCCTGCCGCCTGAGGACCAGGCCATTCTGGATTCCATAGACTGGCAGGGGCGGCCCAAGCTTCTGGCTCCGGGTGAGCCACCCACGCCCAGAGTGGAATACTGGGAGATCGGCAACGAGCCAGAGCTTGGTTATCCCTGGTGCACACCCGGCTCGCCGGTGGCGCAGACTCCGGAGCACTATGCTCGCGTTTACAAGAAGGTCACGCAGGCGATGCTGGCGGTGGACCCGGCCATCAAAGTGGGTCCGTGCATCACAACCGCTGCTCCGGGGCGGGCGCATCCCTGGCTGGATGCTGTTCTGGCGGATCCGCAGAACCCGGTGCACTTCGTCGCTTACCATCCCTACGGGCCACTCATGCACGTCGCCAGTAGCTACGGGGACACGCCGGCCTCGGCAGAACGCGGTCTGCGCGAAGTCAGGACTTTCCTGGAACGCGACTTCAACGGCGCCCGGGAACGGGTCATCGCATCGGGAAGGAATCCTGCAACGGTCGAGTTCCTGGCCACGGAGTGGAACGTCAGCTACTGGCGGTGGCTGGGAACAACGCAGATCCGCAGGCAGGCGCACGCGCTGGGTGTCGCGGAAACGCTTCTTGTCTTCGCCGAGCAGGGCATCCCTCACGCGCATTTCTGGTTCGGTCCATCCTGGGGGGACGGGACAGAGATCCCGGGCTACAAGGTCTTCAAGAAGGCGCACGAGCTCTGGGGAGACCGCTTCATCTCAAGTTTCAGCGATGGCCACAACCTTCGCGGGTATGTAACGTGGCGCTCTACCACGGCGGAATACATTATCTGGGTCCTGAACTTCTCCGAGGACCGGGACAAGACGGCAGAGATCAGCGTGCCGGGTCTGGGATCGGTCGCGAGGGTGACGATGCACCGCCTGGCGAACGTGAACGGTCCCACCAGTCTGTTCGACCGCAATGATCCTCCGGCCAGCAGTCCGGTAAACATTGACTGGCAGGTAACCGACATCACGGCCGACATAGACCCGCGCAATTTCACCATGACGTTCCCAAAGGCCACCATCACCGCGCTGGTCTTCAAAGCGCACCCCCGCGACCTTCCGCTAAATACACAGGTAACGCTGCCGGAGATGATCGTCACGGCATCTTATCCCTCTGAAGGGTATTTCTATGTCCAGGCGGCGGACCGCAGCTACGGCATCCGGGTGCAGAGCAACATGTCAGGACTTTCTCCGGGCGACAGGGTGTCCGTCACTGGAGTGGTGTCGGAGCGCAGGATCGGAAACATTCCTTCGGAGCGGCAGATCACATCTCCCGTGGTCACGAAGCTGGGGACCGGCCCGGAGGCTATACCGCTGGTCATGAACTGCCGCAGCGTGGGTGGAGGGCCCTTCGCCGGGATGCCGGGAGTCCGGGGCGGCCGCGGTCTGAACAATATCGGCCTTCTGGTGACCATCACCGGACAGGTGAAGAACATCCTGGGATCCTACATCAACATTGACGACGGGACGGGCGTGGAGGACTTTCAGGGACGCACGGGCATCCTGGTACGGCTTCCGTCCGGTGTGTCCGGTATCGGGCTCGGTGACATCGTGAAGGTAACAGGAGTCATCGAGGGAAGCATCCCGCTGGGCTGGAACGAGAACCGCCGTTTCATCCGCACCCGGCGGAGCTCCGATGTTCAGGTGCTGGTGAAAAGCGGGGGCTGGTAACCGTTCCGCAGTCCGGTCTCCTGCGCTGATCTGCCCTGCCGCCCGCGTTGACACGGGCGGCAGGTGTTTCCTATAATGCAAGTAGCAGCCTTCTGTTTGTGCGGAAGGCGGCAATGGATGTCTTTCGAGCCAGAACTCAGAGGATAGAGTGTTCCCCAGACGTTCCCATTCTGGTTGCGGGGTGGCGGCGGGCTTTTACCGTCGCGCTGATGAGTTCGTGTTCCGGCATTCCCGGTCCGGACACATCCGTTGCCGTGCGTGAGCGTTTTCCAGTCCGCCCCATACTGAACAAGCAGTGTGGGGCGGACTTTTTCTTAAGGATAAGTTACGGCTTCTGGCCGGGACGGGCAAGAGCGCAGGAAAGATGGACCCTTTGAACCAGGACGTGCTGGTCCTGAACAGCGACTACGAACCGATCAACATCTGCAACATCCGGCGGGCGATCGGGCTGATCTGCCTGGGGAAGGTGGACGTGCTGCACACAGACTCCATCACGCTGCACACCACGCGAGAGGCAATTGTCAGCCCTTCGGTCGTCCGCCTGAAGTATCACGTCAAACGGCCGATGCCGCGCCTGCGGCTCTCGCGCCGGTCCATCTTTGCGCGCGACAACTACACCTGCCAGTACTGTGGACAGACCGCACAGGATCTCACCGTGGATCATGTGATTCCCCGCCGCCTGGGCGGCCGGACCGAGTGGGAGAACCTGGTCTGCTGCTGCAAGCGCTGCAACGGCAAGAAAGGGGATAAGACGCTTGCCGAAGTGGGCTTTCACCTGGCGCGGCCTCCGCGGCGGCCGCGGTGGGTGCCTTTCGTCAGCCTGACCAAGTATATGGACGGCAAGCGCAATCAGGCGTGGCGGGACTATCTGCCGCACACTCACGGCTGGGGCGGCCGGGACGCCAGCTGACCTGATTCTGGACCGGGTGGGGCTGCTTGATTGCCCTAGCGTGCCGCCGGGATCTCCTCCGCCGGCAATGAACCGCGGATGGATTCGGTCAGGCGGCGGAGCCCGTCCGTCAGATGCTCCAGAACCACCAACCACTCCCCCAGATGCCGCCGTCCGGACTCCGTGAGGCGATACACCCTGCGGGCCGGTCCCGGCTGGGAGGTATCCCATTCCGAGACCACGTGCCCGTTCTGTTCCAGAGTCCGGAGGGTGCGGTAAAGGGCAGCAGGGTCTATCCGGGAATCGGTCAGGGCGTGCGCGTTCAGCTCGCCTGCCAGGTCATATCCGTAGGAACGGCCTTTGACCTGCAGCAGATACAGCACCAGCGGCTCCACGAAGCGGTAAAGATTGCCCATAGAGCAGGTGCATGGCCCCTGTTGACCGTGTCTGTGACAGTATCCTCTGGGCATTGGGGAAATCTTACCCGGGACAGACCGGGGTCTCCTCTCTAATGATTGCAGACGTTGCCGCCTGTCAGCAGCGAGCCCTCCAAAAAGCTTTTTACCAGAGTCTCCAC
>JBBFLP010000142.1:0-3667 GCA_037478975.1 Armatimonadota bacterium | reverse complement strand
GGCGAATCCGGATCATGCTGAACCACAGGTAGGGCGTTGATCTGCGCCCGGGTCACCGCCGGATCGTAGGGGATTTCTCCCAGCCAGAGCATCTCTCCCTCCCGAGCCAGGCTCCGGATCTCCACGGTCTTCTGAGGGTTGATGTCCGCCCTGTTGACCACCACGGATATCCTCATGCCAAAGTGCGAAGCAAGCGCGGCGACACGCTTCAGGTCGTGGCCGCCAGCGACGGTGGGTTCGCAAACCGCCACCACGTGCGAAGAGCCCGATAGCGACGCGATCACCGGGCAACCGATTCCGGGTGGCCCGTCAGAGAGGATGAGGCGCTCCCCTGCTGCCGCGGCCAGTCTCCGGGCGGCTGCACGAACCTCCGCCACCAGTTTGCCACTGTTCTCCTGTCCCGGACGCAGGCGGGCGTGGACCATCGGTCCAAAGCGTGTCTCCGAAATGAACCACTCGCCGCATACCGGCTGGTCGAGGGTGACGGCAGATTTCGGGCAGAGCAGCGCGCATACACCACAGCCCTCACAGGCCATCGGAAGCACGCGGTACCGGCGGATTCCGTCCGCAGACCGATAACCCTCCAGAGCGTTGAACCGGCAGGCTGAGAAGCAGATCCCGCAACCTGTGCACCGATCCTCCGCGATCACGGCTTCCTTTCCAGCGCGGAACTCATGGACCTCCCGGACGCGAGGCGGCAGCACCAGATGCAGGTCCGCGGCATCCACATCGCAATCCGCCAGGACCGCCCGCCCCGCAAGGGCCGCAAATGAGGCTGTCAGAGACGTCTTGCCCGTGCCGCCCTTACCGCTGAGGATGACCACCTCTCTCATCGTGCCGGGACTCCTGTCTGCGTCCTGTTCATCACCTCTAGAGCCAGCGCCTCGAACCACCGCCGGGCCTCAGGCATTGCGTCCACAGCCAGCATCCCCCGGGAGTAAGCCTCTGCAACCTGGCGGTTATCGGGCACGCGCGCCAGCACCGGGATATCCCTCTGCTCGCAGAAATGCTCCACCCGGTCATCACCGGCCCCGGCCCGGTTGATCACCACGGCGTAGCTCAGCCCCATCGTCTCCGCCATCTCCATTGCAAGCTCCAGGTCATGCAGACCGAAAGGCGTTGGCTCCGTGACCAGCAGCACGATGTCAGCCGGCCGCACTGCGTTCACGACCGGGCACGATGTGCCCGGAGGCGCGTCAATGACGACGACCCCCTCGCTGGCCTGTTCGGAAAGGAGCTCGCGGATGATGACCGGGCTCAGAACCTCACGGATGGTCAACCGGCCCTGCAGGAAGGCGATCTCGCCAGCCGTCCCGCGCTCAAGTCTGCCTATGGCGCGCTCGCGTTCGGTGATCGCGTCTGCCGGACAGGCGAACCGGCACGCCCCGCAGCCGTGGCACAGCTCCGGGAAGACCAGCGTGAAATCTGGAAAGGCTGCCAGCGCGTTGTACTGGCACGCTTCCGCACAGGCCTCGCAGTGGGAGCACAACGTCTCATCAATGACGGGAAGCGGGACGGTTACGTCACGCGCGTGCGTCAAGACCGGGTGCAGGAAGAGGTGTCCGTTGGGCTCCTCCACATCGCAGTCAATGTACTGAACAGGCATCTGGCCTGCCAGCACCTTAGCCAGATTCGTGCTGACCGTCGTCTTGCCTGCGCCGCCCTTGCCGCTGGCTACGGCGATCACCGTGCTCTGCTCTGCGTGGTCTTTCCTCACCGGGTTCTGCCTCCGCAGGACACGCAGATCGGGGCAGCTGCTCCGGGAGCCGGAGGGTATTTCGTTCCCGGCAGCAAGCTGCCCCGACGGTGTTCTAGGCTTAGCCTTTGTCCTGTTCCAGGTCGGACAGCCGCTTCTTCAGCGCTGCCAGCGCGCTCTCCAGGACGCTGACGCGGTCACGCAGGAAGCTTTTCTCGTCTTCTTCCGAGGCGCGAGCGGCTCCCGCGAACCATCGCGCGCCCCATCCGCGGCCCAGGCCCAGACCCAGACCGAGCCCGAACCCCCGGCCTCGCCCCCGGCCAAAGAATCCTCCACGCCCGGGAACGAAGGGGACGGGGTTCCCCGAGCACGGGCCGAGCCCGCGTCCTGTCATCGAGCCTTCCCCCAGGGGACCGGTTCCATCTCTGAATGGCATCTTGATTACCTCCCCGGCGCGGCGCCCAGTGCGCGCCCGCCTCTTACTGCATCGCCCTATCAAAGAGCGGTTGAATGATCCTCACCGGATACTACCAGTGAGCCTCCACGTCACGAGCGGTGGCAGCCTTCAGCCGCCCGCTCAGATAAGCTTCAATGGCTTCTCGCACCGTCCCGGAGGTGCCGGTGAAGACCGCAATGCCCGCCGACTGAAGAAGGCGGAATGCCTTCGGCCCGCAGTGGCCGGTAATGACCGCTTTCGCTCCCAGGCGGGCCAGGTTCTGCGCGGTCTGGATCCCTGCGCCCTGGGACGCCTGCAGGTTTTGAGTGTTGTCCGCGCTTTCGAACTGGCCGGTGTCCGTGTCATACAGAACGAAACCTTGCGCGCGCCCCAGTCTGGGGTCCACAGCGCTGTCCGGATCCCTTCCCTGCGCGGTGACCGCGATCTTCACGGATGTACCTCCTGGCGATGTATATCGCCTCTAGATGTAATCTACATATAGACTATACCACATCTTCGCGTTTGTCAAGCGCCGGGCGAAAAAAGCTGTCTAGTGGATGATGCTAGTGACCCCGGCCGTACCTGCTGGGAAAAGCTGATGCTCAATACGGCAGGCGGTTGAGCGCGGATGCTTCGCGCGGAGTGGGTCAGGCGAGAGCGCTTGCCTTGCGGTTGCTTCCGGCGCGGGTGCGCAAAGCGTCCATGCGCGCCCAGAACTGGCGGTAGTTCAGCACCTGCATCCCCAGGGACCGGGCGTGGGAGAGGATTCCCCGGATCAGCGACAGCGAGGGATCCTCGCGCAGGGAGGACCAATCGTGCGAGCCCCAGCTGAACACCAGACCACGCTCGGCCGCGTGGTCCAGATCGGCCTTCATCTGGTCCAGGAACCCCTGCAGGTTGCTCCAGCCCACCTTGCTGCGCAGGTAGATATCGTTCCACCCGTGCACCATACATTCCAGCACGTCCGGGAAGCCCTGCGGGGCGTACCAGAAAGGCTGGATGGATGTGGAGACCGGCTGGAAGTCTTTCTCGTTGCGGCCGTAGCTGCGGACATACCGGATGCCGCTGTCGTAGAGGATCTCCAGCACGTCCGGACGATCCGCCAGTCCGCGGTAATACGCCCAGGGACCCGTGATGCCGCAGCACGAGACTCCGCAGATGCTCTCGATGGCCTGACTGGCGCGGGCGACCTCGTCGCGGATCTGCTCCAGCGACCCGCCGCGGATCACCTCCACCGTGTCGCCGTCCTCGATGACCACCGTCTTCAAGGGGATGTGCGACCAGGTGTGCTGCGCCATGTCTATGAGGGGATTTTCGGCTGCCGCCTCGAAGGCGTCCGGCTCGGCCAGCAGACAGCTTCCCAGGGCGAAGACCGTGCAGGGAGCGTTCATCTCCTCATGGATGTCCGCCATCCGCTCCAGGAAGGCGGCGCACTCCGTGGTCTTCTCGACGTCATAGCCGACAAGCAGCGTACCCCTGGTTGCCATTGCGCGGTTCCTGCGTCCCCCGTGGTTGATCGCGTCTGAGGCGGGGAG
>JBBFLP010000141.1:3590-8689 GCA_037478975.1 Armatimonadota bacterium | reverse complement strand
AACGGCTGGTAGTTGCCGGTGACGATCCCGCCGGCCAGCGACGCCAGGGTGACCGCGCCGACGATGTAGCTGGCGATCTTCAGTTTGGAGGCGGCAGACTCCAGATGCGCGCTCCTCAGGTCGGAGCCGGGTGTTTCAGCCATTCGGCAGGCAAAAACCTTTCCAGTTGATTTGTTACCGATGCGGGACGGCAGGCTGGGAAAGAGAACTAAAGGTCTTTTCGCAACAAGAGGGAGCCACCGCTCTTGCCGGCCTCGCAGAATCCGTGCGCTTGCCAGAAGGATGCCGGGCCGGACGGGTTCTTGCGGCTTTCCTGCGGAGCGATAGTCTGAACGGCCGGGAACCCTCTCTCCTTCAGACTGGACTCCACAGCCTCCAGCAGAGCCTTTCCCACTCCCCTGCCCTGATGCTCAGGGGCAACCACGAAACACGCGATAAACGGGATATCCGGATCGGGCTGCACCTCGGCTTCCTCCAGCCCGGGAAAATGCTTCGGCAGAGCGAACTGGGCATAGCCCACCACGGAGCCGTTCTCCACTGCGGCCATAGCGCAGGGGTCGAACTCCGCGGAAACACGCCGGAACCAGTTGCGCTTCCGGGTCTCCAGGATCTCCGGCGCATCGTTGCCCGTCCAGAAGTCCGAGGCTTCCCAGTGCAGGCACCGGGAGCACTGCCTGCGCTCCAGCATCTCGCCAGGCACCAGTTCCAGCCCGTACGAGCCGATGCCGCGGAACTCCACAGTGGTGTCAGCCATCGCGCTCCTCCCTTCCCAGGCACTCCGGTCAAGCGGCCGCCCCCAGCGCTCGCCGTGCCCTCCGCACAGTGTAGCGCAAGGCAGCCGACCCCTGCCAGAGCCGCGGCAGGAGAACCCGCCGGCGCCCACGAAGCCTCTACCGGTTCCGGCTGTATTTACCGGGCATCACAGGCGAAAGCAGGCAGGACATAATGAAACATTTTCCGATTGCTGTTCAGTTGTACACACTCCGCGACCAGACGGCGGCCGACTTCCCGGGCACCCTCCGCGAGGTGGCCCGGATGGGCTATGACGGAGTCGAGTTCGCCGGGTACGGGGGCTTTGGAGCGGGCGAGTTGAAGTCCCTGCTTCAGGAGCTGGGGCTGCGCTGCGCTGGGGCTCACGAGGCTATCGAGCGGTTGGAGCAGGGGCTGGATGAGGTCATCGCATTCCACCGGGAACTCGGCAACCGCTATGTGGTGGTGCCATGGCTGGGTGAGGATCGCTGGGGAGGTCCGGACGGCTGGCGCAAGGTGGGAAAACAACTCGGGGAGTTCGGCGGCAGACTGCGCGAGGCCGGCCTCCAGTTGTGCTACCACAACCACTCGTTCGAGTTCCAGCGGTTCGACGGTGAGTACGGGCTGGACATCCTCTACGCCTCCGCCCCCGGGGATGCGCTGCAGGCCGAGCTGGACACCTACTGGGTGAAGCACGGCGGTGAGGATCCCATCGCTTACATCGAGCGTTACGCCGGGCGTATTCCGCTCATCCATCTGAAGGACATGGCAGCGGGCGAGGACCGGGCTTTCGCCGAGGTGGGCGAGGGCATTCTGGACATTCCGGGCATCTTCCGGGCTGCTGAGAAGGCCGGGACAGAGTGGATCATCGTGGAGCAGGATGTCTGCCAGCGTCCTCCGCTGGAGAGCGTGCAGCTGAGCCTGGAGAATCTCAGGAAGATGGGGTTGGCTTGAGGAGCCAGGGCGGCGGCCCGGTTCCGGGCCGCCGCCAACACTCGAGGCCCTCTCAGCCGAAGATATCCTTCAACAGGAGCTTGGTGGTTTCCCGCCCCAGCTCCGCGATGGAATCCGTGATGGGAATCTCCTTCGGGCAGACGCGCACGCAGTTCTGCGCGTTTCCGCAGTCCTGAATGCCACCCTTCTCCATAACAGCCCGCAGGCGCTCCTCTTTCGTCATCTTTCCGGTGCGGTCCACATTGAAGCGTTGCGCCTGGTTCAGCGTGGCGGGTCCGATAAACGGCTTGCGGAGGCTATCATACTGCGGGCACGCCTCCATGCAGCATCCACACACCATGCACCGTGTCAGGGGATACAGCTTCTCCTGCTCGTGCTGGGGCATCTGCGGACCGGGGCCCAGGTCATGCGTGCCATCAATCTCCACCCATGCCTTCACCTTTTTGAATGCGTCGAACATGGCCTGCCGGTCCACCATCAGGTCGCGCAGCACCGGGAACTTGGAGAGCGGCCGGAGCTCGATGGGTTGCGTCACCTTGTCCACAAGACAGGAGCAGGCCTGCCGGGGAGTGCCGTTGATCACCATGGAGCAGGCTCCGCAGACCTCCTCAAGACAGTTGCATTCCCACACCACGGGGCGCACGCGCTCTCCCTTCCGGTTCACCGGGTTTCGCTGGATGGCCATCAGGCAGGAGATGACGTTCATCCCCGGGGAGTAGTCCACCTCGAACTCATCCCAGTAGGGCCGCGATGCAGGGGTGTCCTGCCGCAGGATCTTCAGGTGCACTTTTCTGTCTGTGTCAGCCATATTCTTCTCACTTGCCAGCAGTCGGCGCGGCTCGCGGACAATCGTCAATCATACTTGCGGGCCACCGGCCGGATGAGCGACGTATCCACCGGCTCGTAGGAGAGTTTTGGCCCGTCCGGCGAGTACTCTGCGATGGTGGTCTTCAGCCAGTTCTCGTCGTCGCGCTCCGGGAATTCCGGCTTGTAGTGCGCTCCACGGCTCTCATTGCGGGCCTCCGCCGCCACGGTGATGAGCCGGGCCAGCTCCAGCATGTTCCAGAGCTGATTTGCGAACGCCACCGCCTGGTTCGCCCACATCTGCGTGTCCAGCACGTTCAGACGGTGCCAGCGCTCGCGCAGCTCCAGGATCTTGTTCTCCGTCTCGCGCAGCTTTGCGTTGTCCCGGACGATGGTCACGTTCTCCACCATCCAGCGTCCCAGCTCGTAGTGGATCTCGTAGGCGTTCTCCGTGCCGTCCATCCGGCCGATCTGCTCGAAGCGCTCCGTCCACCGGCGCTCTTCCTGCTCGAACAGAGTGGAGGGAAGCTCCGAGGCCAGCTCGTCCAGGTCCGTGGAGTAGGAGATGACCGCCGGTCCGGCCAGCATGCCGCCATAGATGCAGGAAAGCAGCGAGTTCGCGCCCAGGCGGTTCGCTCCGTGATACTGATGGTCCACCTCGCCGGCCGCGTAGAGGCCGCGGATGTTGGTGGCCTGATTGGCCGGGCTACCGACGATGGGCATCCCCTGATCATCGGCGTCGTAGCCCACCCAGAGGCCGCCCATGGAGTAGTGGACCGCCGGGAAGATGCGCATCGGCTCCTTGCGCGGGTCGTCGCCGCGGAACTTCTCGTAGATCTCCAGGATGCCGCCCAGCTTCCGGTCCAGCGTCTCGGCGGGGATGTGTGTCAGGTCCAGATAGACCATCAGACCGCCGCCCACTCCCAGCCCTTTGTTGACGCAGACGTCATAGATCTCGCGGCTGGCGATATCGCGGGGCACCAGGTTCTTGAAGCGGGGATACTTCTCTTCCAGGAAGTACCACCGGTCCTCCTCGGGGATCTCACGAGGCGGACGGTTGTCGCCCTTGTTGCGAGGCACCCAGACCCGGCCGCCCTCCCCGCGCGCGGATTCGGACATCAGGCGCAGCTTGTCCTCGCCCGGGATGGCCGTGGGGTGGACCTGGATAAACTCCGGGTTGGCATACCGGGCGCCGGCCATGTAGGCCGCCGCGGCGGCGGAGCCGGTGTTCAGGACAGAGTTAGTGGACTGCCGGTAGATGCCGCCGGGGCCGCCTGTGGCCATAACCACCGCATCTCCGCGGAAGGTGACCACCTTCATCTCCCACAGGTCCAGCGCCACGATGCCGCGGCACGTTCTGCGTTCATCCAGCACCGGAGCCAGAAAGTCGTGGTGCTCGAACTTGCGGACCAGACCGGCCGCCTCAAAGCGGCGGACCTGCTCGTCCAGGGCGTAAAGCATCTGCTGTCCGGTGGTGGCTCCCGCGAACGCCGTGCGGTGATACAGCGTGCCTCCGAAGCGGCGGAAGTCCAGGTTGCCTTCCGGCGTCCGGTTGAAGGCCACTCCCATACGGTCCAGCAGGTAGATGATGCCGGGCGCGGCGTAGCACATCCCCTTGGCCAGAGGCTGGTCGGCCAGGAAGTCGCCTCCCTTCACGGTATCGAAAAAGTGGATGTCGGGTGAGTCGTTCTCTCCGCGGATGTTGACCGCCCCGTTGATGCCGCCCTGGGCGCACACGGAGTGCGACCGGCGGACCGGCATGAGGGAGATCAGGTCCACGCTGTATCCGGCCTCCGCGATCTTGATGGTGGTCATCAGTCCCGCAAGGCCGCCGCCAACCACGATGAAGTTCGGTTTTGCCATAGATCCGGTATCCGTTCTGCGGGAAGGCGCCGGGGCCCGGCCAATACGGCGGGCCGGCGCGCGCCTCCCTTATTTCTGCAGGAAAGTGACCGCGCCGCCCGTGAACGCCAGCAGCGCGTTCACTCCCACGAAGGTCATGGCCAGAAAGACTCCGGCGCAGGCGTAGGTGGACCACCTCTGGGCCCTCGGCGACACTGTGATCCCCCACGTCACCATGAACCCCCACAGCCCGTTCGCGAAATGGAACGTTGCCGCCGTCACCCCGGCGATGTAGAACCACATCCAGCCGGGCGAGGAGAGCTTGTGCTCCATCAGGCGGAACAGGTTCTCCTCACCGGCGAAGCGGGTGGTCCATACGTGGACGGTGATGTAAACCACCAGGAACACCCCGCTGACGCGCTGGAAGAAGTAGAGCCAGTTCCGCAGATACCGGTGCCGGGCCACGCTGACCTCCGCCGAGAACACGATCCACATCCCCAGGAGGCCGTGGAAGATGATGGGCAGGAAGATGAACAGCGCTTCGATGACGTAGAGATAGGGCAGGCTGGTCAGGAAGGCGACCTTCTCGTTGTAAGACTCCTCACCTCCCAAGGCAAAGGAGTTGGTCAGGAAGTGCTCCACCAGGAACGCTCCGACCGGCACCACTCCGGTCAGAGAGTGCAGCCTGCGCAGAAGGAAGTTCTGTCTGTCCAGAAAGCTCAACTCGGCGCTCCGTCTGGCCGCCCCTT
>JBBFLP010000141.1:0-3490 GCA_037478975.1 Armatimonadota bacterium | reverse complement strand
GGCGGAGGAAGGCAGACCATGAGCAACGCCATTGAGGACGCCATTTATCATAACTACCTGGAATACTTCCACCACGCCGAAGAGCGCCGGCGCTGGAACGTGAAGCGGGACATTCCCTGGTCCGAGGCCAACACACAGATCAGCGATCTTGTGGCCGACGTGGTGGAGACATTCTGTGCGGTGGAGTCCTTCCTGCCGGACTACACCAGCAAGATGCTCCTGATGATCCGCAAGAGCCGGGGGCGCGCCTGGTTCCACATCAACTGGGGCTACGAGGAGAGCAAGCACTCCATGGTGCTCCGGGAGTGGCTGATGGCATCCGGCAAGCGGACGGAGGCGCAGCTTAAGAAGCTGGATGAGGACCTCTGGGAGTCCGAATGGGAACTGCCATTCGGCACGCCGAGGCAGATGATCTGCTACACCACCATACAGGAGCTGGCCACCCACGTGAACTATCGCCAGTTGCGCAAAGTGGCTCAGCGCGAGCACGATCCGGCCCTTATGAAGTTGCTGCTGCTACTCGCCAAGGATGAGGCCGCGCACTACGGTTTCTTCCTGAAGGCGCTGCAGGTCTTTATGGAGCATGACCCGGCCGGCACCGTGGAGGATCTGGCCTACGTCTTCAAGCACTTCCGGATGCCGGCAGGCAGCGAGATCCCCGACTACGACCAGAGGGCGCGCCAGCTGGCGGAGCATGGCATCTACGGCCCCCGGGAGTATGTTTCGCTGGTCCGGGAACCGTTGCTGAAGAAGCTGGGGCTCACGCGGGATGACCTCCGTCCGGCCGAGGAGAGCCTGCGCAGGGCCGAGGAGCGGGACCGCGGCGGGAAGCTCATCATCGCCCGCTGAGGACACAGGAACAGGACACCTGAACAGGAGGAAGCGGATGGCCGGGCTGCAGCGTTTCGGGGTCTCGATGGACGAACAGCTCCTGCGGGAGTTCGACGCGCTCATCGCCCGCAGAGGCTACTCGGTGCGCTCCGAGGCCATCCGCGACCTCATCCGGGAGGAGCTGGCCCGCCAGGCGGCTGCGGATCCGGGCGCGGAAGTGGCCGCCTCTCTCACCATCCTTTACGATCATCACGATTTTGAGCGCTCCAACCCCCTCAACCGCCTGCAGCATCAGCATCACGACATCATTGTTTGTACCACACACGTCCATCTGGATGAGCATACCTGCCTGGAGGTGATCATCCTGCGTGGGAAGAGCTCGGAGGTTCGCGCCGCCGCCGATGCGCTCGTCAGCCGCAGGGGAGTCCGGCAGGGTCATCTCTCCTGCATCCCGGTGAACGATCTGCCCTGATAGTCTGCCAACAGCGATTCGCAAGCCTTGACTCTGGTGGTCTTTAGTGTTACATTTTGACAGGTCGTAACACCTCCGGCCCACAGGATAAGGAGAAACGGGCAGATGAGAGCAGGAATGAGACTCGCCTTTGCTTGCGCGCTGAGCGTTGCTCTGGCAGCATGCGGGGCGGCAGACAGCATCTGGGACTATCAGGCGGTCAATCCCGACGGGACGGGGAGTCATCCCCTGGTGGGTGCGGATCCGCTTCCGGAGAACCGGGTGACGGTGGAAGGGGTGGCGCTCGCCGGGGTGGCGGAGATCCTCAACCCGGCGGACATGTATACCATCTTCATCCAGGATGACACCTCGCGGAAGGGAGGTATTCAGGTGTGGTCCGGGCGCTTCTATCAGGCTCCGCAGTGGCGTCCGGCCGAGTATGTGGACTTCCAAGCTGGAGACCGGGTGCGGGTGACGGGTCTGCTGGCCAATCACAACGGCAAGGTGTTCATCAACGACCGTCACTCAGGCTCGCCGGACACCCGCTTTACGGTGACGGTGCTGGGCCACGTGGGATTGCCGGACCCGGAGCTCATCCCGTCCGTCGGCAACTGCAACTTCTTCGATCCCACACGCCGGGACGGAGGCGAGCGCTATCAGACCCGCCTGGTGATGCTGCACAACGTCCAGGTGGGCGAGGGAGCCTGGGCCAACAACAGCCTGCTGACCATCAGCGATTCCACGGGCAGTGTGGGACTTCTGCTCTCCCGGATGGGAGATTTCACGGGCAACCCGAAGCCGCAGGGGCCCGTCTCCCTGGTCGGCATCATGGACCAGGAGGATACAGCCCCGCCGTTTGACCACGCTTATCGTGTGTGGGTGAAGAAGCAGGCGGACGTGGCGGCGGCGCTGGACTCCTGCCGTGAGGTACAGTCGGTGCCCGTCGGCGAGAACGTGGCCCTGGCCGGTAAGGTGGTCTCGCGGGTCTTCGATGGCTACTTCTACATTCAGGACGAAGGCCGCTCCGGGGGCGTGCGCGTTGGAAGCGGCCGTGATGTCACCGCCGGAGACGTCGTGAGCGTTCTGGGACCGGTGGTGGAGCAGGATGGAGAGAAGGCCATAGCCGCCCGCTATGTCACGTTCGGCAAGTCGCGTGCCTTGCCGCTGACGGTGGGCGGAGGTCTGACCCGCCTCAACGGTTCTCTTGCCCCCGACGGCCTGCTGGTGCGCGTGCCCGGAACAGCCGGGCCCGCCACACAGGAGGGATTCGCCCTTCTGGAGGATAGTGGGCAGACGATTCCGGTGATGCTGGCCGGCGGGGCGCCACCGCAGTCCGGAACCCGGGTGGCGGTGACCGGAGTCGCCGCGGATCGCAGTGGTGGAAAAGAGATCGAGACGGCGCACGGAGGGGACATCCGCATCCTTGACTAAAGCGCGGCGCGGATTCACGCTGATCGAGCTTCTTGTGGTGGTGGCCGTCATTGCGCTGCTGGCGGCCATCCTCTTTCCCGTGTACGGACAGGCCAAAGTGCGCGCCAGGGTGGCCAGAGCGCACGTGGAGCTGAAGCAGATCGGCGACGCCCTGGAGATGTACCGCGAGGACCACCGCGCCTATCCTCCGGCACGCACTTACTGTATGGGCGCGGCGATGCAGCTCGATGACTACAACGAGCTGCCACCCGAGCTGCGCCGGGGGTATCTTGGCAACCAGAAGATGGAGGATCCGTTCAACCCCGGCCGCAGCTACAAGTATCTTGCTGCCGGTCCCGGATTCTCCAACGGGCAAAAGACCATCCTGGCCATATGGGTCCCCCGCGATTATCCTCTGGAGACCGGCGGCTACGTCCCCTACTATCGCGCCGACCAGTCCCCTGTGAAGTGGGGGGTCTGGAGCGTGGGCCCCTCCGGGCCGGTGGACGTCTTCACGTCGGAGGAGCGCCTTCTGCCGGTGGCGCCGAACTGGTGGTACCCGCGCAACCGTCAGGGGATCATCGTCCGTCTGAGCGACGGGCGCATCTCGGGGTAGGAGGGATGGGCGCTTCGGTCAGCGAGCAGAGAGAATTCTTCGACCGGCTTGCCCCGCGATGGGACGCCGCGGAGCGGCCGGACATCGGGGAGCGTCTGGCGCGCGTGGTGCGGGAGGCGGGAATCGCCCCCGGGATGCGCGTGCTGGATGTCGGCTGTGGCACCGGTGTCATCATCCCGTTT
>JBBFLP010000140.1:0-8691 GCA_037478975.1 Armatimonadota bacterium | reverse complement strand
CGTGTGATGTCCGTGCGAAGCTTGAGGGACACCCCGCCAACATTCGCGGCAGAAAGGGCCCCGGCGCACAGCTCCACGGCCGGGCCAACGGCCTCCACACAGCCTTTCACACCAGAGGCGGCAAGCCATCCTCCCACCCCAGGCAACGGCAGCGCCGTATCGGGCCGGACAGGCTCCCACACGCGACCGGACTGCTGGCGATAGAGTCCGGCGTAGACCTCTCCGGGGCGGCAGCGGATCAGCGCCAGCCTGATACCCCCCTCATCGGCGTCCCCGGCCATGCACAGCGCCCGCAGCGTGGAAACGCCGGACATACGGGCACCGCAGGCGTCCGCCAGGGCCCTGGCCGCCGCCACTCCCACCCGGATCCCCGTGAACGACCCGGGGCCGCGTGTGCAGGCCACCACGTCCAAATCCTGCGGGTGTAGGTCTGCTTCGCGGAGCACGTCACGGATGAGAGGCGTCAGCCGCCGGAGCGCATCCCGCTCGTGTCTGAAAGAACGTTCAAAAACTCTTCCATCCTGAAGCAAGAGTCCGACTGAGATGTCCTCCAGGGCGGTGTCCAGTGCCAGAATGATCATGCGTCCCCTTCCCCGGCCGGCTCCTGCACCCGGATGATGCGCTCCTCCGCCGACGCGAACTCCAACCGCACCCGCCAGGTCCGCCGCCCCCAGTCCGTCCCCTTAGCCCGCTCCGGCCATTCAACCAGCACCACGAAACGCCCGTCCAGATACTCGTCCAGCCCCAGATCCTCCAGATCCGCAGGGCCGCTCAGGCGGTACAGGTCCGCGTGAGCCACCGGATACCGCCCGCGGTACTCGTGCACCAGCACGAAGGTCGGGCTGGAGACATGATCCGTGCTGTCCAGTCCCCGGACAATGCCGCGTACAACCACCGTCTTGCCGGCACCGAGCCCGCCCTCCAGCAACACCACATCGCCCGGCTGAAGCCGCGAGGCCAGCTCGCGGCCGAAATTCTCGGTCTCATCTGGCGAGCGCGTCAGCCGTTCCATCCCTGCGGATCCTCTCCGTTTGCGTTCCAGATCATCCGGCCCGCGCTCCACACCACCTCCACCTGACAGGCCGACCCCTGCCAGACAATGGCGCTTATGATGTCCTCCGGCTGGCCCTCACCCGGAACCGTGCCGGTAAGCCGCAACGCGACCGCATCGGCGCGTGAACCCGGCTCCAGTATCCCGCGGTCCCGGTACCCAAGCGACGCCGCGCCTTCGGACGTAGCCATCGCGAAAACCTCCTGCTCCGACACAGGGGCCGACCGGAGGCGAGACCCCATGACGGCCATTCTCATCTCCTCGAACAGATCCTGCCGCTCGCTGGAGATGGCGCTGTCCGTTCCCAGGCCGCACAGAAGACCCGCATCGCGCGCCGCACGAACTGGCGGGATGCCAACCCCGAGCACCGCATTGGACACAGGACAGAAGGCGGCACAGACTCCACGCGCCGCCAGCACGGCCAGATCCCCCTGACTTGCCTGCGTCAGATGCACCGCCTGACTGCCGGGATGCCAGTAAGACCGGTTGTCCAGATACTCCACAGGGCTCATCCGGTGCACCCGGACGGCGATGCCCCGCTCGCGGCGCCGCCCGGCCAGAGCACCCTCTCCGCTGCGGATAAAGGCGGATTCCTCCGGACTCTCGGCCACGTGGATGGAACGCGGGACGCCTTTGAACCGGCTGACCACGGCATCCAGCGCCGATGGGCAGGCATTGTAAGGAGCGTGGCAGGACAGCCCAATGCGCACATCTGCGCCGCTTTCCTGCGTCATCCGCTCCAGTTCGGAAGCCAGGAAGTCCAGGGCAGGAGTATGGTCCGCCTCGGGATCCAGGCAGAACACCTCGCGGTACACCACTCCGGAAACACCTGCGTTACGGATGGCCGCATGCGAAACGCCTGCAGCGCTGTGGTCAGCAAGGGTGGTGACTCCTCCCCTAATCTGCTCCCGGACACCCATACGAGCCGAATGCTCGAAGAACTCGCGTTCACGCCCCAGAACCTCCCGCGCGACCTCCTCCAGCCACGGTACGAAGGGCAGGCCGCGGCCCGTCCCGCGCAGAAGGGTCAGTTCCAGATGGGTATGGGCGTTGATCAGCCCCGGCAGGATGACGCAACCCGGGAACGAAAGGACAGGATCATCCGGGAAAGCGCGAGCGACTCCCCGCCCCGCATCCGTCACGCGCCCGTCCTGGAAGCGAACCTCGCCTTCAGGAATGACGCACCGGGGGGACTGAACAAGCCAGTCTCCCCGGACGATCACCGCGCCGCCCGCGCGGCGGTCCGTTGCGGGCATAGAGACTTCAACTCCCCTCGCGCTCCAGCGTCTCCTTCGTGATGACGCGGGTCGGCAGGATGACCTGCTTCGGAACCTCCTCGCCATCCAGGATCTTCAAAGCGTACTCGATGGCCTCGGCCCCGCAGGTGGGATAGACGAAGGTGGCGTCCAGAATACCTTCCCGGACATACTTGACGCCCTCCGTGGGCAGCCCGTCAATTCCGATGAACTTGATGGTCTTCTCGCGGCCCTTACCTTCCTGCTGCGCCGCCAGGTAGGCTCCGTGCGCGCTGGGGTCGTTGTGAGCGTAAACGGCGTCAATGTCGGGGAAGCGCGAAAGCGCAGATTTCATCTCGCGCTGAGCATCCGGTTCCAGCCACTTGCAATCCGCGCTGAAGATGATCTTGATATTGGACCCTTTGATGCCCTCCATAAAACCTTCGTGACGGTCTATGGCGGGCTGAGATGTCATCAGGCCCTTCAGCTCCACCACGTTGCCTTTGCCGCCCAGGATCTTCACCATATGGTATCCGGCCTGGCGGCCGATCTCCCGGTTGTCCCCGCCGATGAACATCGTGTAGTCATCGCCGGCCAACGCGCGGTCCAGAACGATGACGGGAATACCCTTGGCCATTGCCTCCGCGACCGGTTTGGTCAGCGGAACTGACTCCTTGGGCGAGATGATGATCAGGTCCACCCCCTGCTGGATGAACTCGCGCACCTGGTTCTGCTGCACCTCGGTGCGGTTCTGAGCATCTTTGTAGAACACACGGATACGATCCTTGTGCTTCTCAGCGGCGGCTTTGATGTCGGCATTCATCTGCACGCGCCACGGCTCTCCCAGGTTGCACTGGGAAAAACCGATGTTGTAGATGCGCTTGCCCTCGGACGAGCCGCCGCCAGAGGACGATTCCGGCTGTCTTCCGCACCCCGCCAGCAGCACCGCCGCGACGGTCGCGCCGGCAAGCATCAGGCAGTTCCACTTCATTGCTGTTTCTCCCCGTATTCGGCCGCGCCTACTGCTTGCGTCTCTGGATCAGCACGGCCGCGACGATGATAAGCCCCTTGGCCAGCAGGCGGTACGCCTCCGGCACATTGTTGATACTCAGTATCTTATTGATATATGCGATGATGAGCGTCCCGATGAGCGTCAGGAACATCCCGCCCTGCCCGCCACTGAGGGACGTCCCGCCGATGACCACGGCGGCGATGGCATCCAGCTCGTATGTGGCTCCCGCCTCAGGATCGCCGATCTGGATGCGGCAGGCGTTCACCGCTCCCGCAATGGCCGCGAACAGCGCGCAAAGACTGTAGGCGGCGATCTTCACGGCTCCCACCCGGATGCCCGAGAGCCGGGCCGCTTCCTCGCTGCCTCCCACGGCGTAGAGCCGCCGGCCATAGGCGGTGTAGCGCACGACGACCAGCATCACCGCGATGGACAGAAGAAACAGCAGCGTGGCCGGCTGCAGCCCGAGCCATCCCAGCGGAGATGTCATCCAGCGGAAAACATCTGGCGGCGGTCCTTGAAGAGCATACCACTCCTGAGCGCCCGGCTGCACCTTGATGCCGCCAGACAGCAGTTTGGCTCCCCCCCTGGCCGCAACCATCATCGCCAGCGTGGCCACGAAGGGCTGAATGCGGAACCTTGCGATCAGCACCCCGTTCACCAGCCCGGCCGCAAGGCCGGTGATCGCCACGATGGCCAACGCCGCCGGAGCGCTCCACCCGTAGCCGATGAGCAGAACGGCAAACAGCGTGGCCGCGAAACCCAGCACGCTGCCCACCGACAGGTCTATCCCTCCCGTCAGGATGACCAGCGTCATCCCGCACGCCAGCAACCCGTACTCCGAGTATTCGAAAAGGATGTCGCTCTGAGTCTGCCAGGTCAGGAAGATGGACTGCCCGGTGGCCAGGTTGCGCGGTGTGAACAGGACGCCGAGCAGAAAGACCGCCGCCAGCGCCAGCACGCCACGGAACTCACCCGCAAGCGCCAGCGCACGCGCGCCGGAGAACCTGGACGGACGGACTCCTGGCTCACTCATCGGCCAGCCGGGCCAGCCCGGCGAACCTTTCGCGCAGGGCGGCGTAGAGCGATGAGTAGAATGCGTGCAATGGAGCGTAGCGCTCCACCGCATCGGCCCGCGGCTCGTCCCGCTCAACAGTGGCCAGCGTCGCCCGGCAGGCTTCCTGCACACTGGACCAGGCTCCCTGAGAGACCCCTGCGAGCAGGGCCACTCCGAATGCCGGACCCTCGTCCACATTCAGGGTGACATGCGCCCGCCCGACGATGTCCGTCAGGATCCTGCGCCACACGGCACTGCGGGCCCCGCCGCCCATCACACGGACCTGAGTGGCATCCACGCCGATGGAACGCAGGATGTCGAAGCTGTCCTTCAACGCGAATCCCACCCCTTCGAGCACGGCTCTTGTGAAGTGCGCCCTCGTATGGGCCAGCGTCGCGCCGAAGAACACCCCCCGCGCATACGGATCGGGATAGGGAGTACGCTCTCCCGAGAGATAAGGCAGGAAGAACAGCCCGTCGCATCCGGCGGGGATCTCCGCCGCCTCCGCGGTCATCAGGTCGTAAGGATCCGCGTCTTTTTCAGCCGCCAGGGTTTTGATGTCGTGGCAGAAGGTATCACGGTACCACCGCAGCGAGCCTCCCGCCGACAGCACAACCCCCATAACGTGCCACTTCCCGGGCACGGCGTGGCAGAACGTGTGCGTGCGCATCTGCGGATCAACGAACGGCTCATCCGCGTATGCGAAGACCACGCCGGAGGTTCCCAGCGAGGAGCTGACCAGGCCGGGCTCCACGATGCCCGAACCCACCCCTCCGGCCGCCTGGTCCCCTCCACCGCCGACCACGGGCGTTCCGGGGCGCAGCCCGAGCTGCTCCGCAGCTTCGGCGCTGACGGCGGCGGAAGGCTCCACGGACTCGAAGCATTCCGGCAGCCAGTCCGGTTCCACGAAGGAGGCGGCCATCATCTCAGGCGACCAGCGCCGCTCACGCACGTTCAGCAGCGACGTGCCGCTTGCGTCCGAGACCTCCGTGGCGAAGGCCCCGGTCATGCGGAACCTTATGTAGTCCTTCGGCAACAGCACCTTCCGGATCCTGGCGAACGCATCCGGCTCATTGTTCTTCAACCAGACGATCTTCGGTGCCTGAAAGCCTGTCAGGACGGGATTGAGAGTGATGCGAGCGACCGTGTCCGCGCCAGCGCGGGCGGTGATCTCCTCGCACTCGGCCGCCGTGCGCTGATCGCACCAGAGAATGGCCGGCCGGATGACCTCTCCCGCCGCGTCCAGAAATACGGCTCCGTGCATCTGGCCCGAAAGCCCGATCGCTCCTACATCAGCCCCGTTGACTCCCGCTTTCCGGAGCGCCTCCGGAACGGCCTGAAGTACGGCCTGCCACCAGTCTTCAGGCTCCTGCTCCGCCCACAGAGGGCGGGGAGTGGAAAGCGGATACTCGGCCGTGGCAGACCCTTTTACGCGGCCGTCGCCATCTATGACCAGGCACCGTGCTCCGCCGGTGCCGATGTCAATCCCCAGGAAGTGACTCATCAGCTGTTCTCTCCCAGTACAGAAAGATGCGTGGCAAGGCGCTCCTGCCGGCGAAGGAGCGCCCGCCGGTATCCTCAGATGAACTGCTTGAGGTGCCTCAGACCGATCTCCATCCCCTGTTCGCGGCCCACCTTGCCATCCTCGTGCTCGATGGATAGGACGCCATCGTATCCGGCGAAGCGGAGATGCGCGATATACTGCCCCCAGTCAATGACGCCCGTGCCCGGTATCACGTATCTCCACCACCCTCCGTTCAGCGTGCCGATCCAGGCGCGCTGATAATACCGTATCTCGGTATCCTTGGCGTGGGTGTGGAAGATGCGGTCTTTGAAATGATCCACCGCCTTCAGGTAATCAATCTCCTGGTGCACCAGGTGAGAGGGGTCAAAATTCAAGCCGTAGTTGGCGTGGGGGATGACCTCGAACATCCGCTGGAAGTGCGCCAGGTTCTGCAGATTGGTGGCGAACCAGTTCTCCAGCGCCACCTTCAGCCCCTTCTCCCCGGCATACTCCACCAGCGGGGTGAAAGCGGCCCGGCAATCCTCCTCGATGGTGGCGAAACGGTCCTTGCCCTCCACGGGCATCCCGCCCAGCGTGCACACCACATCCACCCCGAGTTTCACGGCCGCGTCAACCAGTTGCCGGAACTGACCCGCCCGCTCCTGACGCGTGGCCGGCGCGACAAGATCCGTATACCAGGCCAGGCTGCTTATGCGCAGGCTGTGATCGTCGAAAAGCCGCCGCACACCGGCGATGTCCGCATCTGAAGCGACGGTAAAGTCAAAATGCTTCGAGCCCGGCCCGCTGGCCACTTCAAGACAGTCGAAGCCCGTCCTGGCGGCGAATTCGACAACTTTCTCCAGCGGCTCGCCTCCGAAGGGCGCGGTGAGAAATCCTACTTGCATGACATCTCCTGTTGCCGTGTCCCTGACGATGGTGAGCGGCCGGACCCGGAAAGGGTTGCAGCCGCGCAGAGAAGGTTCGCCGCGCACGCCGACTTTTCCCTTCCCGCGGGTCAGGGGCGCGCGGCTAAACTAAGGATGCGTTCGCGGAAAAGTTTCTGAAAAGCAGGGATGTCCGCGTCCACCGCGACCTGTATGCTGTGCCCCTCGCCGTCCTCCCGCCGGAAGGTGACCACTCCTGCACCGTCTCCGATGGTCTGCACGGCCGGGACCAGCCGCTCCCAGTGGAACAGATTCGGACGGAAGTGCGCCGCCACCGCCACCGAATCGTGCATGGGCGTGGCGTCCCGGCCGGTCTGCTGCAGATAGTGCTCCCCCGCTCGCGCCAGGAGGGCGCCGGCCGGAGTCCCCAGGCTTTCCAGCTCCTTCAGGAGATCCCGTGTCAGAGAGGTTCGTCGGGTGATGTTCAACCCCACCAGACGGCACTGCGGAGCAAGGGCCAGCACGCGTGAGGCGGCCTCAGGGTCGCAGCGGAAGTTGTGCTCGGGTGTCACCGGTCTTGCTCCGGGCGGATGGTAGTTCCCGCCCATTATGCTCACAGCCTGCAAAGCCCGGAAGGCATCCGGATGATCCCTTGCAAGCAGGCCGGCGTTGGTCAGAGGGCCGATAGTGATGAGGCCCGTCCGGCCCTGTGCCTCACCGATGCGCTCCAGAATAAAACTGACGGCCGGACGCGGATCCAGCCGCGCTGGGTCCGGCGGCTCGAGATCCAGACCGTGACCCTCCTGGCCGGTCCAGTATGCCTGCACTCCAAACTGCATCGGATCCCGTGCGCCCAGCGCCAGCGGTATGCCCGTAATCCCTGCCGCATCCAGCAGTTTCAGGACGATGGATGCCCGGAGGCTCACATCCCCCTGAACGACTGTTACCCCGCACAGATCAAGCTCAGGAGACGCCAGCAGAAACGCCAGCGCATACAGGTCGTCAATGTCCGTCCCGATGTCCGTATCCAGGATGACCCTGAAAGCCAGAATAACCCTCCTCTGCTCCTGTCAGCGTGTCACCGTCACCTTGGTAAGTCCCCGGGGATGGTCCGGGTCCAGTCCCCGCGCGACGGCCAGATGATACGCGAATCGCTGACCGGCGACGATCTGAGCCAGCGGATCCAGGAATTCCATCTCGCCGGCCGGGATGTGCACCGGATGATCCGCAAGCGCCAGAGCCTCCCGGTCGCTTGAGATGACCATCATCTGCGTTCCCAGCTCACGCAGCCGTTCTGCCGTCTCCAGCACCGCCTGGTGGGCGGCATCCCGCGGCGCGTAGACGATGCAGGGCACCGACTGGGCCGCCGCCACCGGACCGTGCAGCAGATCCGCAGACGAGTATGCGCGCGCCCGGGAGTAGCTGGTCTCCATGATCTTAAGCGCCGTCTCCAGCGCCGTCGAGTAGTTCAGTCCGCGGCCGATGACAAAGCATTCGCTTTCGTCCACCACCTCGGCCGCCACCTGCGCCAGCCCGGAGGTTTCCTGAACGGCCCGGGCGATCAGCTCCGGTACGGTGAACAGGGCGCGGAGAGCGTCGGGACGCTGACACATGCACGCGGAGATAAGCGCCAGGGCGGCAAGCGAGGCGGTGTAGGTCTTGGTGGCCGCGACGCTGTGCTCCTGACCGGCATCCAGGTCAAGAAGGATATCCGCATGCTGTCCGAAGTCCGACTCCGGATTGTTGGTGATGGCCACCACCGGGCTGCCCTGCTCCCGCGCCGCAGCCATATACTCCATTACATCGAGCGCCCGTCCCGACTGGGAGATGCCAATCACCATGGTGCTGCGCAGGCGGGGCCGGCTGTTATACAGCGTGACTACGGAGGGTGTTGCAAGAAAAGCGGCCAGATGATTCTGGATCTGGAACAGGTATTGCCCGTAGACGGCGG
>JBBFLP010000139.1:0-8773 GCA_037478975.1 Armatimonadota bacterium | reverse complement strand
CACGCGCCTGATAGACAATCGCCTTCTGGAAGCGCCAGACAGGTCAAAATGACAGTGGCCGGAAGGGACATCATCCCTTCCGGCCTCCGAATCCCTCAGCTCCGGTTGCCGTCAGGCCCGGAACTTTGCCTCGCTCTCCATGGTGAACGCCTGCACCTTGGGCGGGCACTCGCGGGCGCAGATGCCGCAACCCTTGCAGTGGTCGTAATCCACGCCCTTCACCTTCGCATCCTCCACGATGATGGCCGAGTCCGGGCAAAATACCCAGCACAACAGGCAATGGATGCATTTCTGGTCGTCCCAGATCGGGCGCAGGGTGCGCCAGTCGCCCGTATGATACTGCGCGGCGGTCCCGCCACCGTCAATGATCCCTCCGATAGGGAGATCCTTCCATCCGGGAAGCGTTCCGGATGAAGAGCCGGTCTTCTTTGCGTCTACCATTCGTAAAGATGCCTCCGGTAAAACTGTTGCGGCTCGTGGGAAGTCGCCCGGGCGCTGCCGGGCAGGCGGCTGCACTTCCAATATACCACTTTCCCGCACCGTGTGGCCACCGTAAGGGGCTCTCTGTGCGATATTTCACTAATGATTTTCGGTAGCGTCCGCCTCCGCCTTCAGGCCGGTACCCGTGCATTCCGGCCGGGGCAATAGATCCTCGTCTAGTGGTGAGCAGGGCACACGAGAGACGGCGTCAAAAGAACTCTTTGTGGTGCCGGCCTGCGGTGCCGAGCTACAAATCAGGGAGTAACAAAGCAGTGTCGAAAATCCGTCTGGGCCTGGTGGGCGCTGGTGGGATGGGCCAGACCGCCCACCTGCAGAACTTCGCAACCATTCCCGAATGCGAGATCGTGGCTCTGGCCGAGGGCCGGGCCAGGACTGCGGAGCTTGTGGCGTGCCGGTGGGGCATCCCGCGCGTCTACCCGGACCACAGGGCCATGCTGGAGGACTGCCGGCTGGATGCAGTGGTCGCCATTATGGACTACCACCTGCACGCCTCCGTGGTGCCGGATATCCTGAACGCTGGGCTGCCCTTGATGACCGAGAAGCCCATTGCCGTCCGTCCAGAGACCGGCAGGCGGCTGGCGGAGCTGGCAGAGCAGAAGGGCGTGCCCTATATGGTCGGGTATATGAAGCGCTCGCTTCCGGCGGCGGTCGAGGCTGCCGCGAGGGTGAGACGCTGGCGCGAGTCCGGGGAAGCCGGACCGATGAACTATCTGCGCGCCACCATGCCGCCCGGGGACTGGGTGTTCGGCATTCAGTGGGGACTAAGCGCCGGAGACTCGCCTCCCCCTTATGAGGGCGTGGTTCCCGAGACCCCTCCCGACTGGATGGATGCCGGACTGGCCGGGCGCTATGACGCTTTCGTCAACTACTACATCCATCAGGTCAACCTGATCCGGTATCTGGCCGGAGAGGATTACCACGTCACTTACGCCGACCGCAACGGAGCAGTGATGATCGGCGAGACGGAAAGCGGCGTCACACTGACTCTGGAGATGAAGGGGCGCGGCCTGCGCAACAGCTGGGAGGAGTTCTACCTGGTCAGCTTCGAGAACGGCCGGGTGGATCTCTCCGTCCCCGCCCCCATGGCTCAGCAGAATGGAGGGGACGTCCGGATCTACTTTGGCGGCTCGGGCGATGAACTTCCACGCTGGGAGCGGCCCGTGATGCCTCCGGTGTGGAGCATGCTGGCGCAGGCCAGGCACTTCATCGAGTGCGTCCGGGAAGGCAGCCCGGTCCGCTCGCCGGCTTCCGAGGCGGCGAAAGACCTGGAGGTGGCGGAGGAGTATGTCAGGGCTTTGAGCCGGGCCCTGCAAGGGTAGGGGACGCTTCGGCGGCGCGGAGCTACTCCGGCTGGCGCGGCAACCAGGAGCGGGCGTCCCAGAGCAGGTCACCCTCTTCGGTGTGCTGCTTGGTTTTCTTGCGCGTCCGTCCCTGGTCGTCCCTCAGGTCCGGGCCGATGCTGTAGAAAAGGTATCCGTTTCGAGTGCGGGCGTAGCGGAACGGCTCGCCCGAGAACGGATCCGGGGGAACGGACCCGCCAGCCGGCATCTGCAGCGCGTCCAGCGTGCGAGGGTACTCGCCTTTGCGACGGCGGTGCGCCTCCAGTGCCAGACTGAGCCTCATTGCGTTGCAGCAGGCGATAATGGCGTCGCGCTGCCAGAACGGTCCCGTCACCGCCGGGCGCATGATCTCGACCAGCGCGCGGCCCGGGGCCAGCCAGTTCGTCCGCACCGGGTTGCGTGCCTCGGCCGGCCAGTCTCGCCAAGGCTCATCTGCCAGGCGCCTCGCCGTCTCCAGCAGTTCCAGCAATCGCAGATGCATCCCTGCGGCATATGGCCGCCAGAGCACTCCACGGGCACTACGCTCGCTTCGCCAACTTCGCGCCTCGCTGACCACGGCGACGGTGTGGGCATCCAGCACGTTCCGCGAACCGGCCATCCAGTCGAGAGATGCAAGCACTCTGTCCAGCCGGGCTGTCTCGTCTGCATCAAGGGGCCGGATGGTATGGGCCGTCTGGATGCCTGCCAGAGCGAGGTTCACAGCGGGCCAGGCCGCCGTCCAGCAGGATCTGTCCTTCTGAATGCGGAGGCAGCGGGCGATTCGCAGAGCCGCCTCGAAGCTTGCCGCCGCTCCCTGACTGTCTCCTGCGGCGTGCCGGACCACTCCTTCCGCCGCCAGCAGCCGGACGGCGAGCGTTGCGCGTGCCGCCGTCCTGCCGTCCACGTCGAGCGAGCCGGGAGCCAGGGGATACCTCGCCTCCGTCAACGCCGCTGCCCGGTGGAGCTGCCGCATCGTCGGGGAGAGTTCTCCTGTCAACAGCCTGCGGACTTCCTGGATGTCTTCACCGGCCGGCCGCGTGCCCGGCGTGGTCAGGATCCGTTCGATGACGGCCTCCAGGTCAGGCACTGCTTCCGGGCCTGCAGGAGGCAGCGCCTGGAGGACGGCAGTTGCGCCGTTCCGGTCTTCGGGAAGAGGATCTCCAGCAAGCTGTTGTGCCGTCACGGGGATTCCCTGCCGTTCGAGCTGCCGGATGTGCCGCTCCAGTTCCCGGGAGTATCGCCGGTCCATCCAGATGTGCGCCGCGGCTGCCGCTGCAAGGAGTACGGCAGAGACAAGAGCCGCGACCCTCATCGCGCGCTTGATACGGCCCCTGTTGCTTTGCCGCTGGCTGTTATTCATCCGGCGCTCCAGCGAGGCATTTTACTGCCCGCGTGACCCCGTCGGCCATGGCAGCTTCCCTTGTCCGCTGTCCGGCAGGGCATATACGCTGCAGGGCCGCAGACCAAAGGGTCTGCGGCCCTGCCCACAAGCATCCTGTGAAGGCTCAGAAGCCCTCAGATGACTGCCGGTGATGACTCGAAGCCGGGCGGGCGATGCCTCGCAGCACCGTCGCCCACGTCCCTGGAGAGCATGTCCTTCCCGCGCTCACACACGAGCGCAGTCCAGACCTTGCCGGGATGATCAGATCCAGATACCGGCCACCGCGGGGCGCCGGATCCGGATCCACTTCATCCCTGAACGGTTCGGCTGGCAGAGAATCTTTCCTCTCTGCCTGCGTGGCGTTCGTCATGGGTCCTTTTCTCCCTTCCGGGAGCCGCTTCCATCCGCCACGGGCCCCTCTGTCTCATTCCCGCGGCGCGGGCGGCTTCATAAGAAGGACGACCGCCGCGCTCCAGCGGTTCCCCGGAGAATCACCGGGAGCCGGCAAAACAGGAGGCCCCTCCCGATAGGGGAGGGGCCGTTGCCTGTCCCTGTTCTCAGGAGCGGCTTTTCACTGTTGGCGTTGAGGGCGGCCGCCTCCGTCACCCCGCCGGCCACTGTCCCTTCCGCCATCGCGCGGCATGCCGCGCCATAGCTCGCGGCGCTGCTCGCGGTACTGCTGCCAGACCGGTGAGTTGCTCTGCGCCAGCGCGCGGAATGCCTCCATCCGGGCACGTGCCATCGCCTGCCGGTCCGAAGGATTCATCGCCATCTCATTGATGAGTGTCTGCTCCAGCGCGGCGGCCCGCTGCTCCGGAGTCATCTGCAGGAAAGCCTGATTCCGCTGGAGCTCCATCTGGGCATACTGCTGGACGATGGGAGCTCCGGCCATACTGCCTGCCGGAGCTATCGGCTGCGTGGTTGCCGTGGCCGCTGATGCGGCAGAGGTTGCGGCTGCCGGCTTGCCCGCGATGTAATACACCGGCGCGAGTCCCTGCGCCGCGGCCGCCTCATCGGCCTGCTCGTCCTTTTCCTCCTTGCGGGTGAAGAATGCCTGTGTCCCCGTCGCCGGGTCGTAGACCATGGCGCTCTTCAGCTCCTGAACAGCCTGCAGCAGCGCCACCTGCTCGCGCGCCTGCTTGACGGCATCCTCACGGCTGATATCGGCGGGCAGATAGACTTTGTACCACTTCAATCCGGCCGCCTTGGTGGCCGCCGAGAGCACCTGCTCCAGCGGGGTGTTGCTGAACCCTCCGCTGAACTGGCCCTGCGCCGCAGGGTCCGCCACTACCATGACACCGGCGGCGCTGGAGAGCTGCTGCGCCAGGTTCGCCATCGAAAGGTTGTCCGCGTTCAGACTGACAGCCGGCCCGCCCGCCGCCACGGAGGCGGCAGCGAGGGTGACGGCCAGTGCCATAAGGAATCCTGTCGGTCGCACCATTTCCGTGTCTCCTCCGTTGCCAGAAAGCTCCATTCGTCCCGGAGCGGCCTGTTCAAAGACTCTTTGACGCCTTCCGCCCCCGCAATCTTAACAGGAAAGGCGCACCGACTGTGCCCCGGCAAATGAAAAGGCCCCCGCCGAAGGCGGGGGCCCGCATGGCAATGCTCAGTTTTTGGAGGGTTCCTCCAACGGCAGATCCTCCAGAGCCGCGACGGACTTGGTGAAGAAGATCTTGCCGTCCTCCACTTCGGCGCGGATGGTGTCGCCCTCGCTGAAGCGGCCCAGCAGGATTTCCTCCGACAGCGGATCCTCGATGTTCCGCTGCACAGCCCGGCGAAGCGGACGGGCTCCGAACGTGGGATCGAACCCTTCCTCGGCCAGCATCTCCTTGACCTCGCGGCTGACCTCCAGCTCCATTCCCTGATTGCGCAGCTGAGCCTTCACCCGGTCCAGCAGCAGATCCACGATCTGCAGGATCTGCTCGTGCGTCAAGGAGTGGAAGACGATGGTCTCGTCCACGCGGTTCAGGAACTCCGGCCGGAATACCTTCTTCATCTCCTCCATCACGCGGTTGCGCATGCTCTGGTAGGAGCGGTCGTTCTCGTCGCCCTTCTTCGCGGAGCGCAGCCCCATGCTGCTCTCCCCCGCGATCAGATGCGCCCCGATGTTGGAGGTCATGATGATGACGGTGTTCTTGAAGTCCACCACCCGGCCCTGAGCATCCGTCAGGCGGCCGTCCTCCATCACCTGCAGCAGGATGTTGAAGACCTCCGGATGTGCCTTCTCGATCTCGTCCAGCAGGATGACGCTGTATGGGCGGCGGCGAACCTGTTCGGTCAACTGGCCGCCCTCGTCATAGCCGACATACCCCGGAGGAGCTCCCACCAGCCTGCTGACGGCGAAGCGCTCCATATATTCCGACATATCAATGCGGATCAGGGTATCTTCGCTGTCGAACAGGAACTCCGCCAGAGCCCGGGCAAGCTCCGTCTTGCCCACTCCGGTGGGCCCCAGGAAGATGAACGAGCCCATCGGACGGCGCGGATCCTTCAGGCCGCTGCGCGCGCGCCGCACCGCCCGGCTGACCGCCTCGATCGCCTCGTCCTGCCCGATGACCCGGTTGTGCAGCGCTTCCTCCATCTTCAGCAGCTTCGAGGTCTCGCCTTCAACCAGCCGCGACACGGGAATGCCCGTCCAGGAGTAGACGATGTGAGCGATCTCGTCATCGCTGACCACATCGGGCATGTTCTGCTTGCGATCCTGCCACATCTCGTTCAGCTCGGCGATGCGGTCCTTCAGTTCGCGCTCGCGCATCCGCAGGTCGGCGGCGCTCTCGTAGTCCGATGTGTTCGGAATCTCCGCGAGCTTCTTCATGACCTCCTGCAGTTCCTGGTTCGCCTGCCTCAGCTCCGGAGGCGGCAGAGCAAGCTGCAGGCGCACCCGGGACGCGGCCTCGTCAATCAGGTCTATAGCCTTGTCCGGCAGGCACCGGTCGCTGATATAGCGGTCCGCCAGCCGGGCCGCGGCGGTCAATGCGGCGTCCTCGATGCGGATGCCGTGATGCTCCTCATAGCGCGAGACAAGCCCACGCAGGATCTCGATGCACTCCTCCACCGAAGGCTCCCGCACCTGCACTGGCTGGAACCTGCGCTCCAGGGCGGCGTCCCGCTCGATGTACTTGCGGAACTCGTCCATGGTGGTGGCGCCGATGCACTGGAGCTCGCCGCGCGCCAGGGCCGGCTTCATGATATTGGAAGCGTCAATGGCGCCTTCGGCCGCTCCGGCGCCGACCAGCGTGTGCAGCTCATCCACAAACAGGATGACCTCGCCGGCTGCCTTGCGGACCTCGTCAATGACGCGCTTCATCCGCTCCTCGAACTCACCCCGGTACTTCGTGCCCGCCACCAGCCCCGGCAGATCCAGGGCCACGATGCGGCGGTCCTTCAACATTTCGGGAATGTCGCCGGAGGCGATCCTCTGCGCCAGACCCTCCGCGATGGCGGTCTTGCCAACGCCCGGTTCGCCAATGAGGCACGGGTTGTTCTTGGTCCGCCGCGACAGGATCTGGATGACACGCTCGATCTCCGTCTGGCGCCCGATGACCGGGTCCAGCTTGTCCGCGCGGGCAAGCTCCGTGAGGTCGCGCCCGAACTCGTCCAGAGTGGGTGTGCGAGAGCGCGCGCGTGTCGCGGAGAGGGCGGTGTCCGTATCCTGCAGGTTCATCACTTCCCGGCGGGTCCTCTCCAGATCCACGCCGAGCTTCTGGAGGACGCGGCCGGCCAGCCCATCTCCCTCGCGGATCAGGCCAAGGAGGAGATGCTCGGTCCCAATATAGTTATTATTCAGCTGGCGCGCCTCGTCATAGGCCAGGTCAATGACCCGCTTGGCGCGCGGAGTCAGCTGCATATCCTGGCCCAGGCGGCCATCGCCGCGCGAGACCTGTCGCTCCACTTCGGCCCGGATGCGGCTCAGCGAGACGCCAAGCCGGTCCAGGATCCGCGCGGCCACGCTGTCATTCTCACGCACCAGCCCCAGAAGCAGATGCTCCGTACTGACGTAGTTCTCGCCGAGCCGGTTGGCCTCTTCCTGGGCGAAAAAGACCACGCGCCGGGCGCGTTCTGTAAACCGCTGCCACATAGACTATCGGACCTCCTCTCCTGGCCGGTTGCCTCCAGACACTTAGATTATACCTCTTTCATTCATAGAACCGGGGCGCACCGGGACGCTCCGGGCATCTTCTCTTACCACCTGTTTCGGTCTTCCGGGCTTCTTGCGAGAGACCCCGCGCCGCAAGACTTTCACAGGTCTCACTTACTCAGACAGGACGCCCGCCTGCGGGGTTCCTGTTGCGTTCGCTGCCGCCCCGCGCGGGCATCGGTGGAACAGAAGAGCCGCGGAAGCTGACTTCCGCGGCTGCTGGACTGTGCGGGATCTTGCCGTCTTTCAGTGCCGGACTCCACCTCACCCGACACCCGTCGCGGCTGTCGCGTTTTCCTCATAGATAGGAACGCCGGATGTCGCGGTCAGTTCCCTGAAAGCCTCCATCAGCGAGCGTGTCACCGGCCCCGGGTGTCCCTCGCCGATGACCCTGCCGTCCACCGTCCGCACCGGGATGACCTCCGCCGCCGTGCCCGTCAGGAAGCACTCGTCGGCCGTGTAGACGTCGAACAGCGTAAAGATGTCCTCGCGGACCGTCAGGCCCTGCTCGCGGGCCAGCTCGATGACTGTGTTCCGTGTGATGCCCAGAAGGATGCCCGCCCAGGACGGCGGAGTAATGATCTCCCCTCTCCGGACGATGAAGATATTGTCTCCCGTGCATTCGGCCACGTAGCCCTGCGTGTTCAGCATCAACCCTTCGCCAGCATTGACGCGGTTGGCTTCGATCTTCGCCTGGATGTTGGCCACGTACTTGCCCAGACTTTTGATGCGCGGCTCCACCGTCTGCGGAAGCGGGATGCGGGTGGAGACCGTCATGACGTCCAGACCGTTTTCGTACATCGAGCGGGGATACAGGCTCAGGGCGTCGTTCATCACCACCACGGTTGCCGGCCCGTTGATGTTGCGGGGATCCAGCCCCAGGGAAACGCCCCGGCTGACCGTGATGCGGTTGTAGCCGTCCTTCACGCCATTCCTGCGAGACAGGTCCAGAATCGCTGCCCGCAGCTCGTCGCGGCTCATGCCGATCTCGATCATCAGCGCTTTGGCGCTGAAGTACAGCCGCTCCAGATGCTCATCCAGCTTGAAGATGCGCCCGTTGTAGGTGCGGATGCCCTCGAATACGCCGTCGCCGTAAAGGAACCCGTGGTCGTAGACGGAGACCTTGCCCTGGTCGTGCGGGACGACCTCTCCGTTGAGGAAGATGAAGTTGCCCATGTGGTCCGGTCTGCTCCTGAAGAGAGGGTAAAACCGAGTATAGCATACCCCCTCGGCTGCGGCAAACCGCGCTCCAGCGTCCTCTGACGCAGCCCCATACCTGTCGTGCCCGTCCTCCCTTCCCGGTGCTTAAGTTTCGGTGTCCCGGTAACTTATTCCCGGCCCTCCCCCTACGGTGGTTGAGCCGTCCGCCGGAGGCGGACGAGTCGAAACCACGGGCTGGAACATTTCCATTCTTTTGTTCGTCTCTCGGATAAT
>JBBFLP010000138.1:4550-8845 GCA_037478975.1 Armatimonadota bacterium | reverse complement strand
TACGATGACCCCCTGGCCGCCCTGGGGCGGCCTTCAACGTTCGTCCGTGATCCCGGCTTTCCTCCGTGGGTGCCTCCCGGGACGATCGCGGTCTCGATGGTCCATGCGGCATGGGGGACAAGTCCTTCCGGCGAAAAGCTGATCGTGACGCTCCGGGAGGGCGCCTCCCTGACCGCCGAGTTCAACCCGCCGCTGATGGACGATCCGGCGAACTGGTACGGCAAAGATTTCCTGGTCTTCGGAAACTCGTTCTTTGTGGCATCCGGGTTCGTGCAGGCTGACTCCGACATGGAGCGGATCTCCATCAGCGGCAGCGCAATGGTGTCAGCAGAACCGATGACCGTCAGTGTGAGTCAGGACGGAGTCACCTGGTATTCCTACTCCTCAGGGCCCTTCGCGGACGGCTTCGCTCCGACTCAGGCGTTCGCGTGGGACCGGGTGCAGAAGCGGTGGGGGCCGGAGCTGGACTTCACCCGGCCTCTACCCGCCGGGCTCACGGCGGCGGACTTCGCCGGACTGAAGGTGGCGGATGCCATTGACCTCTATCGCGACTCCGCCGGCGGCACGGCATTCGATCTGGCAGACCTACCGTTGCCCGTGGACCCGCTGGCCGGCCGCAAGTGGGCACGGTTTGTCCGTGTTACTGCGGACCGGCGCGATGACGACGGCTTCGCCATGGAAGGCGAGATAGACGCTTTCGCCCGCGTTTCCCACGCCCGGCCGGAGCTGGCGGTCGGGGCGGCGAAGCTTCTGCCGGACGGCGCGCGGGTGGACCTGAAGCCCGCTATCGTCTCGGCGGGGACGTTCGAGACTGGCCCGTTCTGCTACATCCTGTCCCCGGACCGCTCGGCGGGCCTCCGGGTGCTGGGCAGGGTGGCGCCGCAGGGTCGTCTGGTATCTTTCACCGGCGTGATGGATACCGTGGACGGTGAGCGCGTCCTTCGGGCCACATCGCTCCAGGATCTGGGAGAGACCGCCCTTCCCTCGCCTGTCGCTCTCAGGGCATGTCAGGCGGGAGGAGGACCATTCCATTTTGATCCCTCCACCGGCGCTGGCCAGGAGGGTGTCGAAGGCGGGGCCGGTCTCAATACCGTCGGACTCCCGGCGAGGCTGCACGGCAGAGTGACATCGGTAGCTGTGCAGGTGGAGACCTTCACTCTGGACGACGGTAGCGGCCGTCCGCTGGAGTGCCGCGCCCCGCGCAACCCTGACGGATCCGGCTCCGTGCATCCCGGGTTCTCGCTGCCCCAGACAGGAGCGTTCGTAGAGGGTGCCGGCATCATCTCCGTGCGCCGCGATGCGGGAGGAGCTCTGAAGCCCGTCCTGTTGCTTCGCAATCCCGCGGATCTGAGACTTCTGGCCTTGCCCTGAAACCCATCCCGGCAGGACACAGGCGCTCCCCGGGGTAACTCTATATCTGGCTTGACGCCGGCCGGGCGGAGCTCTTCCCGCCCGGCCGGGCGCGCCGGGGGAGCCTGGGGAAATGACGACTGCCTTTCAGGAACTGTGGGCGCTTCAGCAGATAGACTCACGCATCCAGGAGCTGGAACGGGAACTGTCCGGACTGGATACGGGTGCGCAGGCGGGACGCGTCCGGGACGCCGCCCGCGCCAGGTTGGATTCCGCCACCGCGGAGCTCCGGCGCATCGAGTCTGAACTGGCGGATACGGAACTGGCCATCAAGAGTGCGGAATCCAAGATCCGCGAGATCGAGGGGCGGATGTACTCCGGCAAGGTCACAAATCCCAAGGAGCTGGAGTCTCTCTCGCAGGAGGTGGAGATGCTCAAGCGCAACCAGGACAGACTGGAGACGCGTGAGCTGGAACTGATGGACGAGCAGGAGGCTGCAAGGGAGACCGCCGCGAAAGCCCGCATCCTGTTCCAGAGGAAGCAGAAGGAGTACGATGACATCGTCGCATCCGGCAGGGCGCGACGGGCGGCGCTGGAAAGCGAACTGGCACAGGCGCGCGCTTCACGGGAGGAACAGGCGGGGCGGATGAAGGCAGCCTCGGAGGATCTGCTCCGCCGCTACGAAAGCCTGCGCCCCAGGCTGGGTGGGGTGGCTGTGGCGGAAGTGCAGAACGGTTGCTGCGGGGTATGCAAAGTGCGCATCTCCAGCCAGGTGCTGAGCGCCATCGAGAAAGGCGAAGGGGTCGTCATCTGCGATTCCTGCGCCCGGATCCTGGTTGCCGGGAAGTAAGCGGGAACGGGTGGTGACGGATGCGCGGGGCGCAAAACTTTCCCCGCCGGGATCTAGTCATAGGAGTTGACGGAGGGCGGACCGCACGGGAGGGTCCGTGTCAACTGCTATGGCTCACGCGACGGTTCTGGCGAAGGTGAGAGAGAGGCCGGCAGGTGATGACGACCGGCTGCTGGTCGAGCGCTTTCAGCGCGGCGACGACTCGGCGTTCGATACGCTGGTCGGCCGGCACGAGGAGTTCGTCTATAACATCTGCCTGGGCATTCTGAACAGCACGGACGACGCCGACGACGCTGTGCAGGAAACGTTTCTGGCGGCCTACCGCGCGCTCAAGAAGTTTCGCGGAGATTCCAAGGTCTCCACTTGGCTGTACCGCATCGCGGTGCGGGAATGCCTGGACATCTCCCGCAGACGCAAACGCTCCTCCAGTCTGGACGAGATCGTCAACGAGCCGTCGGTGGGCGACGGAGCGGACGACCGGGCCCTGGCGGGGATGGTTCGCGCCACGCTGGACGAGTTGCCCGCTCATTACCGCTCGGCCCTCGTGCTCCGCTACTACGGCGGATTGTCCTATGAAGAGATCGCAGAAGCGATGGGAAGCACCCCGGGACGCGTCAAGATGATGCTGCATCGCGCGCGAAGGGCATTCCAGAATCGCTGGCCGGAGGAGGGATAGGGAACAACCAGTACGATGGACCGGTGCAGGCGATACATCGAACAGTTTTCGGACTATATTGACGGCGAGCTGACTTCCGCCGGCCGGGAGGAGCTGTCGCGCCATCTGGCTGAGTGCAATGACTGTGCGCGGGAGTTCGAAGGGTTCCGGCGGGCGCACGAGGCGCTGTGCGTGCTGGCGCAGCCGGTGCAGGGCCGTCCGGTCCTTGCCAGCGTCCGGGCACGCATCCGCCAGGAAGAGGAGCGCCGCAGACGTCTTCTGTGGAGATGGCTCCCCGCGCCCGCGCTTGCGGCGGCAGGCCTGGCTGTGGCATTTATCCTGATGCGGGACGTTCCACCGGCTCCGCGGGAGTTTGCCGTGGCGCCTCCCCCGGCGTCTGTCACGACTCCTGCCTCCGTCCCTGCGCAGCCCGCGGCCGAGGTAGCCCGGGAGCAGCCTTCCCCACCCGCACCGGCGCTTGCTCCGGCCGTGACACCCGCGCTTGACCGGATTCCGCCGATGCGAGACGCGCGGGTGCCTGTCAGGCCGCGGCCGGCCCCGGTGGTCCGCGTGGCGAAGGCAGCGCCGGTGGTTGCGCCTCCGCTCGCACCTGTTGCTCCGGCCGTCCGTCCGGACCCTGAAGCAAGGGCGGTCACGGCGGAGCCGAAGATCGTGGTGGTGGCTTACCGGCCTCCTGCCAACTACTGCGCCCACTTCACGGACCCGGTCTCGGGCGCAGGAATCGCCGAAGTCTCCGTAAACTCAACCTATGCGCCGGACGGGACGGTGCGCAGCGCTAAGGTCGTGCTGCACTTCCCGGCGGCCGCGAAAGCTGCAGAGAGCAATGACGAGAAGAGCGAGAGGTCTATTGATAGCGGCGACGGTCGCGCTTGGCCTATCCTGGTTCCCGGCGTCATTTGAGCCGGCGCTGGCGCAGGGAGGGCTGGTAAGCTGCTCCGTCACCGATGTGCCGGTGCGGTTGGCCATCAAGGTGCTCTGGTCGTCCGGTGCGCCCCAGGGCAGCGCGTATGAGGTCTCTCCGGACGTGCCGGAGGAGACCCGGGTGACGCTGTCTCTGGAAAACGTGCCGTTCGAGGCCGCGCTGGATGCGTTCTGCCGCGCCGCGGGACTGAAGTTCGAGGTGCGCGACAACCGTTATCTGTTTTCGCGCAGCGACCGGAGGGCGTCCAGCATCTCCATCGTGCGCTCCGGGGACCGGGTGAGCTGGAAGCTTCGGGATGCGGATCCACTGGAGGCGCTTCTACAGCTTCTGGAGGCATTCGGTAAGAAGGCGGAGCTGAAACTGGATGAGGATCCGTCGGCAGAGCTACAGGAACAGGCGCGCCGGTATGCCCAGGAGCTTCAGCAGGCGCAGCAGGCTCCTCCCGCCGAGCAGGCCAACAGGATCCGTGAGATCCAGAGGGACGCCGAGCGCTTCCT
>JBBFLP010000138.1:0-4450 GCA_037478975.1 Armatimonadota bacterium | reverse complement strand
ATGGAAGGCCCGCCACGGGGCGGTGATGGCGCATGAAAGGATGCCCCGGAGTGCGGGAAGGCGGCCTGAGAAGATGAACTGCGAACTGATGGAAGAACTGATCTCCTGCTACGCCGACGGGATGCTGGATGGCGAGTCGGCGGAGCTGGTGGAGCGGCATCTGGGTTCCTGCGAGTCCTGCCGGGAGCTGCTGGAACTCACGCGGGAGATGTCCGGAGCTTGCCGGACGGCCTGGCAGGATCCTCCGGCGGACCTGCGCGCCTGCGTGATGGAGCATATCCGCCGGAGATCGGAATGCGAGCGCTTCGAGCAGGAGATGGCGCTCGCGCCGGACACCGGTGGAGCCCTCTCGCCGGAGCTGGGCTCCCATTTGAAGGAATGCCGCTGGTGCGCGGACGAGCTGGAGGAACTCTGCGAGATCATCGCGGCCGCGCCTGCGGTGGAGGAAACAGCCCCGGCCGGTCTTCGCGAGCGGATCGCCGTCAGAACATACGCCCGTCCTTCGGTCTTGACCACGCTGCGCCACGCCCTTGCCCCGTCCTTCCGTTACGCCGCAGTGGGCGTGCTGGCCGGCGCGGCCGTCCTTGCTGTGCTTTGCCTCCGGCCGGCTCAGGATATCCGGCCCCCCGGTGATAGCGCTGGGGTGAAGTCCCCGGCGCCCCCCGCAGTTGCCCGTGACATCCTTGCGCCTGCGCCTTCTTCTGAAGCCAACGCCGCGGCGGTGACGGAGGCTCCTGCGTCCGCCAGGGAAGAAGCTGCGCGGCGAAGCCGCTCTGCCCGCGCGGGCAAACCGAAACAGCCGCAGACGATCGCCTCGAAACCGGCTGACACCGTTCCGGTCAACAAACCGGCAGCCCCGGCAGCCCCGGCGGTGGAGGAGGTCATCGTGCTGGTGGCCGGAACTGGCGAGTCTCTGTCCGAGACAGAATCCAACGAAGAAACGCGGGCATCCCAACCTGTGGAGGTCCGGCCGGTGGCGGTGGCGATCGCATCGCCTCAGGAAGTGCTGGAGCGGCATATGGCGGACGACCCGCTGAACACGGGGATGAAAGAGATCCTGGAGCAGCGTCGAAGAAAGGCGGCCGCCGGCGCTATTCTGGACATTGCGCGGCCTTCGCGGCAGTCTTTGCGGCTGATAGCGGCAGATTTTTGATTTTCCGGTCAGAATAGCGTTTCCGGCACGCTTGGACAAGAGAGCGGCCGGGCATAATCTTGAGAAGATGCCGAAAATACAGGGCAAATCTCTAATATGCGGACTCCTGGCTGTGGCGGGAGCATTCCTCCTTGCGGGGGTTGCTCCGGCCGCGGACGATTCGCCGCGTCTGCTCTGGGGAAATGTGGGGCGCCTGGGGGTGGGCGGCGTTCTGGATGTGGACCAGCCGGACGATCCCTCTGACGCTGGAAAGCCCGGCGCCAAACTGGGGAACGGCTTCGATGTGCTTCGCGGGAACGGCTCGCCCGCGGGCTACATCCTGACCCACGGCAACATCGTCCTGGACACGCTCACGGTCTCCGTGGACGGACGGCGTCTGGTGCGTAACCGGGACTACTTTGTGGACCCGGTCAGCGGGGCGCTCAGCTTCACGGAACCGGTCTCCTCGATGCAGAGCATCCGCGCCACCTACCGCTACAACGAGGGCAAGGCCGCGGCTCGCAGCCTGGTGGGCCTGCCCCTCCTGCCCGGCTTCTTCGGCGGCAACTCCAACGCCAGCTTCCTGCACGCCTATCGGGGGGCAGACGCGAAAGGCGGACTGCCGTTCGACGTCCTGACGTTCGGGATGAAGATGGACTTCGACCTGGGCAGCCTGGGGCTGGAGAGCATGCTCTACATGTCCGACCCGCGCAAGCCCGGGGCGAAAGGACTGTTCGAGAAGGATTCCGGCAAGGCCCCGCGTTCGCTGGAGAGCGACCAGATCGTCTCTCAGAAGGCCCGGGTGGAGATGGGCGATGCTCGCCTGAGCTTCGGGTATCAGGACGTAGGGGCCAACTTTACCGGATTCACCACCCTCCGCGAGCAGGGCGCATTGCCGAAAGAGGTGGTGGATCAGCTGGAGCGTGAGAAGGGCGTGCGCCGCCTGTCCGCCGCGCTGGAGCTGAGGCCGAACTCCCTGATGCCGGAAGGCAGCCCCTGGAACCGCCTGAGCTGGATGCGGATGTACGACAGCTCCGGCGCGCTGGATTCCATCCAGCTGGTCTATAACGAGCCGAAGGTCGGCTTCCTGGCGGCGTTCCGCTCCGTGGATCCGTCGTTCAAGCGGCTGGCCAGCCTGAGTCAGGATGAGCTTTCGCAGCTCGCGCTGGCGGCCAAGCTGCAGTTCGACCCCAACGCCACGGTGGGTCAGGTGACCGACGCGGACCGCAAGGCTGTCCTGCAGGAGGCTGGCATCTCCCGCCATCTGCTGAACACCTACGTGAAGCTCAACCCGAAGCTGACAGGGACACTCTCTTTCGTGAACCTCACCGACGGCCGGGGCGATATCGCCCGGCAGACGTTCTCCATGTCCGGCGCGGACTGGCAGGGATGGATCGCCAGCCAGACCATCTCCAGCACCTTCAGCCGGCTGGGGGCGCTGTCTCCGTCGGAGCAGGCGCGGTTCGGGAATGAATACGGAACGCACAGGATCGAAGGCGGACTGAACGCGCGCGTGGCGGGACGTCTTTCCCTGAACAGCGACTACACGCTGCTTCGCTCCGATGTGGGCGATGTTCGCAGAATGGGCATCGGACTGGCGGGCAAGTATCTCAACTTCAAGGCGGGATACCAGAACATAGACGCCACCTTCGGACGCATTGGAGATCTGGCGGACGCCCGCAAGCAGCAGATGGCCAACGACCGCGGCTTCCGCATCTACGACGTGGCGCTGGGCGGCCAGCTCTCCCCTGCGCTCAAGCTGGATACGGCCTACCGCCGCGGGGACAACGACGCGGAAGACCTGTTCCGGCGCTCCGAAGTGCTGAACCTTATGTATGCCCCTTCCGACAGGTCCAAGGTGACCCTGCAGCACAGCCTGTCGCTGAACGGGTCGGCCGGTGAAGTCATCTCAGGGGCGATGCGGGACATCTTCGCGATGGAGCAGCGCTTCCGCAACAACTGGTTCGTCAGCTTCTCGCGGGATTCCAACTTGACCCGCGCTTCGGGGGGCGCGCTGGCCGGAGCAGTGGTGCGCGCTTACCAGGCCGAGACGGACCGCTCCCGTCCCACTTGGCTCAGCTGGAGCGAGCGGCGGACGGATTCGATGACCGGCGCTTTCGAGTATGTCACGTCCTGGAACGTGCAGACCCGCGCGGGCGAGCGGGTGACGGTGAAAGGGGCGCGCACGGCGGTGGATCGCGGACGGGATCCGTCCGAAGAGGTGAACCGGGTAGCGGTGGACTGGGCGGCCGCGCGTTCGTTGAACTTCACAATGGAGTCGTTCACCAAGAACACCAACTACGCCGGTGACGGTTTCGGCTACCGGCTGGCTCTGGGAGGTCAGGTGGCGGAGACGCTGGGACCGCTCTCGAAATTGAACCTGACGACGGAGTATGGCTCCACGCGGCTGAACGGCAATGTGGTCACGTTCGTGCGCGGTCTGAATCTGGATGCGCTGTGGGGCAAGAACGTGCTGGGCGTGGAGTATTCCCATATGCTGCTGGCCAATGGCAAACACCATCTGGGGCGCGGCTACAAGTTCAAGACAGACCCGGATAAGGAGAAGCCCTGGCATCTGGACCTGTACATCAAGGACAAGGATCTGGGGTGGGGTTCGGTGAAACCCGTGCGCAATATCGCGTTCGATGTGCGCCTGGGGCCGGCTTCGCAGCTCGCCTACACGCTGAACCAGAACAAGGAGCTTCCGAACGGCGTCATCGAACTGGTCACCTCGCAGTCGCTGAAGCTCACCACGCGTCTGGCCGGAAGCCTGAACCTGGTTCTGGATCACCGTCTGGATGACAACGACAAGGCGAAGACTTCTACGCTGAAGAACAGCATCGGGTTGCAGCGTCAGGCGCAGAAAGGGATGGTGGTGGATGTCTACTACGGCCGGGACGAGGCGCGCACTCCCACGGGTGAGGTGAAGGGCCACTCCGTGCGGCTCCGGCTGGACCAGCAGATCAGCCACGACCGGTTCCTGACCTTCACCGGCGAGGCCACGAAGTGGGACAACTCCAATCCGTCTATTCCGGATAAGACCACCGCGGAAGCCCGCCTGGACTTCCGCATGCCATTCGACCTCTAATCTCTTCTCTGCCTGCAGGACTCCGCTTTCCTCCTGCGTCCCGCTTTGTGAGCTGCCCTTCAAGGCCCGCTAGTTCTAGCAGAGCCTCCCCCGGGTTACCTTCAACCTTCGACGCTCGACACAAGACTCTCGACTTATGCTACGGTGGTCGAGTAGCGCGGCGGAAGCCGCGCGTATCGAGACCACGCGCTAGGGGCTGTGGTTTCGACTCGCCCGCCGGAGGCGGGCGG